>JAYSWW010000327.1:0-9666 GCA_043717805.1 Ferruginibacter sp. | reverse complement strand
ACATTTCAAAATAAAGAAAAAACAAAGATCGTAAAAGGTACCTGGCCGGTATTAAATGAAAAAAATGTTTTGGTACACACAGCTTTTTTATTTAAAAGTTTTTATACAGCAAGATTTGATTCTATCAACAGACCCATTGATACATTGACAAATTACCTTCTAAATGGAAATAACATCTATGAAGTGAACGAAAAAGGGAAATTGAGCAGAGCTTATCTTTACCAGACAGACCATGACAGCATCATTTTACTTAAAAATGATGTCGTTAAAATTGACCTCGGGCAAAATGCTTTTCTCAGGAAATTAAGCAATGACCTGTATGTCATGAATATTATGAACAGCATTCTGGGCGAAAATAACTACTGGTGGCAAATTATCATCATCGAAAAAAAATCCGGCAATCAAATTGACATTTGGGAGTGTAACGGAAAAATGAAAAAACACCCAGCCATGTTTTATACAACTTATATCAGAAAGGGTACCGGGAATTATTATTTTGATTGCAACTGGTCCGCAAAGGAAATCATAAGTTTAAAAGAACAAGGATATTTTGAGATCAGTTCTGCGCTAAAGCGTAAATAACAAACTACTTATTAAGTTTTATTTAGTCTGAATTTTTTATTATTGATATCCTTTTCCCTCAATTTTTCTTTTCTTAATAATTTAAGACTTGCAAAAGTCGGTCAGAGTCATTATATTAACATAACCAAAAATAATATATTTATGAAAAAAACAATCATTGCTGCTATTGTTGGCGGCATAATAATTTTCTTGTGGCAGTTCCTCTCTTGGGGAGTTTTAAATTTACATAAGTCTGCCTACGGATATACTCCAAATGAAGCAGCCATATTGGCTAATTTAGAAACCAATCTACCCAAAGAAGGAGGTTATATTCTTCCCGGCTATCCCGAAAACGGAACCGATGAACAAATGGAAAAAATAATGAAGGATTCTGATGGTAAACCCTGGGCTAGCATTCAATATCATAAATCCAATCAATCCAATTCTTCAGCAATGATGAAGAATATGGCCCGTGGACTGGTGGTTGATATTATTATGATCTGGCTTTTCTGCTGGATCTTAGGTAAAATAAATATGGCCAGCTTTGGAACCATATTTACTGCAAGTATTATGATGGGCTTTATTGTTTTCTTCAATACTTCCTATACCGGAAATATCTGGTATAAATGGTTTGATATCATGGCTCACTTTACAGATTCCATGGCCAGTTGGGGCATCTGCGGTTTGTGGCTGGGATGGTACCTTAAAAAGAAATAGAACTTTATGATATATTTCAAAATCTAACAACGGTTGTAGTTAGATTTTGAAATATTATGGATTTACGATCAATGTACCTGACATGGCAACACCATGAATGATACAATAATAAGTAAAAGTTCCTGCTACAGAAGCTGTATAGGAATAACTGCTGCCGGCTGCAATCGTTCCACTGTCAAAACTGCCATTGTTTGCAGTTACGGTGTGTGGGTTTCCATCATTGTTGGTCCATTTTACCACCGTTCCTTTGGCCACAGTTTTAGATGCAGGTGAAAAAGTCATTCCATTGATTGCAATGTCAACCGTAATAACAGGGTTATTATTGACCGGTACAGGATCAGAACTTTTGCTACAGGAGATCACCGTAAATAAAATTAAACACAGCAAAACTGAGATTGTAAAAACTGATTTGATTTTCATAAAAATTAAATTTAGTTATTATAAAATTTGAATAGCAATATATAATACGTTCAAAAAACGAAATGGTTGCTGCTCTGCTTTGACCTTTATGTTAATTACAATTTATGCTGCAGAGATAACTTTTCCTTACTTCAAAACTAAAACACCTGAAAAACCATCTAAATAAAATACTAACTTTGAATTAAAAATAAAATGAATAAGTATAACATATTCCTCACTTCATTTGTCATTTGTTTGCTTACCTTTATTTTTTTCATGGTGTTTTTCATGAATGTAATTTTTTCGCTGGCATTGCATGCTGATGAATTAGACAATGCCAATTCAACCCAGGCCTTAAGTATATTATTCAACGCTCCATTGATTATTACTGCTGTTATTCTTGGAATTTCAAGTCTTGTTTACCGAATCATTGGAATTGTATATGTTGCCGGAAACAAAACAGTTTCAGATGGTGAAAAAGCATTGTGGATCATCGGGTTTATTATCATGGGCTTCATAACAGCCATCCTTTTTTTAATTCTGGCAAAGGGTAAAAAACTAGTTGACTGAAGAATTTATTTCAATCAAACATGAGATCTTAAAATATTAAAATCCTCAAAAAATCGAATTTTATATCCATTCAATTTGAATCACATGAAATATTAAAAAAGAAGCAATGAATTATTTCTACAAGTATGCTTCACTTTTGATTGATAATTCACACCGGTTATTCAATAAGCAACAACCATGCTCTTTAATACTTGAAAAAGATACTTTTGATAATAAGATATATTCTGCACAGGAGTTTTTCGATTATTCCAAACAGTTTTTCGATGCACCTCAATTGTTTTACACTGAAGGCGACAGACCTGCATGGTCTGAGATTAAAAAAACATATACAGTAGAAAAAGATTTTTATACCAGGTATGCGTATCCATCCCCCTTTAAAACAACATGGGATGAAAATAACATAGCATATTATGACCTGTTTTCAAAAGATAAGCCATCAGAAACCCTGTTACTTTTTGCCCCCGGCTGGGCCAGGCCTGACTTAAACGCAGAGATTGGATTTTCAAAAAAACTTTTACAGAAGGGTATAGATACCTGTTTATTGACTAAACCATTCCACCAGGCAAGAACGCCAAAAGGATATTATTCCGGTGAATTGTTTATCAGTGACAATATCTTTTTAACCATCATGAATTTCCGGCAATTTGTTTCTGAAATACAATTCATCATTGATCACTTTAAAAATAAATATAAATATATCGGTATCATTGGTATGAGCAGCGGCGGGCTCCAGTCCGGGTTAACTTTAAATATCAAAGAAGTTGATTTTTATTTCCCAATGATTACCGGCGCAACTGTGGGGAGTATTACATGGGATGGAAAACTTACTAAATTAGTAAAGAAAGATATAATAAAAAAAGGTCTGGATGAATATGATCTAAACAAGGTCTGGGCCATTTCAGACCAGGCATACCTGGGGCATCATTGCAAAGCAAAACATATAAAACAATTCATCAGCCTGTATGACCAGGTTATCCCTTTAAAATATCAATTGGTACTCTGGGAAATTTATGACAGGCCGGAGAAATTTGAAATGCAATGTGCACATACCACTTCTTATTTCTATTTTTCAAGGATCGTAGAGGAAATTTCCATTTTCATTGATAAACATACGCGTTAACCTTGCTGCTTTCTCACATACTTTGTGAGAATTACAATCAACTGCCCTTCAATCTTTCCTTCGATCTGTTCTGTATTTTCTTCTACTATGCGGATGTTTTTTACAACAGTTCCCATTTTGGCATTCAGGGTTGAACCTTTAACATCCAACGATTTTATTAAAACAACTGTATCTCCGGTTTGCAAAATGTTACCATTGCAATCCTTGTGAAGATCAACTGTTGAATCGTTCTCATGATCACCGGTTGTTTTAGCCCAGGCAAGTTTTTCATCATCCAGGTACATCATGTCCAGTTTATCCGATGCCCAGCTTTCATTCCTGAATCGGTTCAGCATGCGCCAGGTAACTACCTGCACAGCGGGAATTTCGCTCCACATAGTTTCTGATAAACAACTCCAATGGCCCGGTTCCGGTTCAGCTTTCTTATCGATCTGTGCAAGGCATTGATCACAGATCATCATACAATTATCTTCACTGCTTTTCGATTGCGGAGAAACTTCATATAAAGTAAGCTTTCCTTCAGCTTTACACAATTCGCATTTATTGTCGCACCTCGTAAGCAGTAATTTTTCCAATATCATATTTACTTTTTTAAGTAAGGTTGCAAAGGTAAATTATTCACCTTGCTATTACTAAACTGCATAAACATTGATCTGTTAAATGCTTAGCTCTATCAGAATGTATCTTATATAAATCTGAAATTTAAGAAATTACTTTTCCGGATCATTTTAATTCACGAGGCATTTCATTAGACATTTCTGTAAATTCTATGTCTGCGGGAATCACAAATTTAGACGGATCTATGGAAGGACTTTCTTTAAGCTCAGTTACTTCAACCCTCATTTTCATGCCCATGATTGTCATGTCAGATAGCATCGGGATATTTTTCCAGCTAAGTATTTTACCCTTACCCATCTGCTCATTGTTCATTTCTAACACTTCACAGGTCTTTCCGAGAAATGTTTCATCGGCAGCTTTTTTCATATTCATTTTATCCATCATTTCGTTTCCGAGTTTACCAAAATCCATTTTTGAAATGTCCTTCAGATTGGCCAGGTTCATTTTTGTTCCGGTCTTTTTACCTTCCGTCCATGAATACATATAAGATCCCTGCTTCAGGTTAAACTTTTTTGCAGGTGCCGGAGCCTCTTTCATAACAATTTTAGTGACCGTTTCTGTCAAACTTACTTTTCCAAAGTCATCAAAATACATAATTGAGACTGAATTACCCATCCCGTTTGGCATGGTTGTATTGGTTACAACCCTGGCAGACCTGATCCCATATTTGCCCTGTTCACTAAAAAATTTATTTTTATTATCTATTGGGCTGGTTTTGCTTTCACCCTGTTCAGTTTTGTTTTCAGTTTTGGCAATTTTGGTATCAACACGGTCAGACTTTTTTTCAACCAGTTCAGACTTTTTTTCAACCGGCTCAGTTATATTTTCAGGCTGATCTTTTATGGTATTTTTTTCAGTAGCCACGATCGGTTTTTCTTCTTTACTTTTATTATTGCAGCCAATGACTGAAATGGAAAATAGCAAAACGATCAATATTGTTTTCATGATATTATTTTAGCATCAAAGTTACCCTAAAATATGATATGTGCTGTTGATCTTTATCAGTAAGATAATTGAATGTACTCAAAAACCTTTTTAAGCTATAAGAACAATTGGATAATAAAAGTATATCGTCCTTGAATAAATTAAAAAAGAAATTGTATATTTATTCCGCTGCGCAATTAATTACATGAATAACATCACAAATAAAATTGATCTGGAAATCATTCAGCAATGGATTGCTGCCAAACTTGATCAGGGTGCAGTTGAAAAAGAATTACTGTCCAAAGGCTTTGACCCGGAAACTGTATCCACACACTTGAAAGAATATAAACGTCTGCGAAATGCCAAAAAACAATTTGCAGGTTTTATATATATGGCATTGGGTGCATTCATGGGATTCTTAAGCTGTGTGTTAAGCATAATAAATCCTGTTCCCCAATTGTACCAGGTTTTTTTATTCGGACTAACTTCACTTGCCATCCTGTTGATCTGTTATGGACTGTATCTTGTTTTTGAGTAGTTATAAAAAAGGGCAGGGGATGGCTCTTTTTAATGTACAACAAATTTCATTTACTTAATAAGAGATCACTGATATGAATCAATGAATACCCGGTCGACCTGATTTCGGTTACAGCCATTATTCATGCAGCACTTTATTCTCCTTATTGATATAAAAAACTTTCTCTTCTTTCATAACCCTCGCTTCACCATTCTCAAATACATCGGTAAAATCATACAAAGGCTTTATTACCCAGTTGCCTTTCTTGTCAATATAGCCCCAATAACCTTTTGAATTTGAAACAGGTGCCAGGCCTTCGGAAAAATTACGGGCATTTGAAAACTCAAATGGGATAACTACTTCTCCGGCAATATTGATATAACCATATAGGTTATTTTTTGAAACGGCTGCCAACCCGTTTCTGAAACCGGCAGCATCTTCGTAAACGGCTGATGTAACAGCCTTTCCGGTGCTGTCAATAAACAACCACCTGGAACCCTGTTTAACTGCAGTATATCCTTCATGGAAAGTCAATCCTTCTTCATATTGCAGTTTTATGATCTCAACGCCATCTTTATTCACATAACCGATCTTGCCATTCTTCTGAACTTTGGAAAGGCCGCAAATACAATTATCTACATAATCATAATTTTTTTCCCAATCCTGGGAATAGCATACAAATACAGGGGAAAAAAGTATCAGTGCCAGAAACTTTTTCATGATATAATCATTTATGATGATCAAATAATTCTACACATTAAAACTAGCATGATGGCAATAAATATTTCATGATGTTCAGTAGCAAAAAATATGATTTTCGTTTCTGTTCCGGCAGGAAGGCCAAAAAAAATCCTGCATTAAATCATGCAGGATCTTATTTTAAATCAATCTTTGTTATTCATCATCTTTACTGTGTTTTTGATACTCATCGATCAGTTTTTTTTGCTGGTCAAACGGCACAGGGGAGTAATCATGAAAATTCATGGAGAATTTAGCCCTGCCCTTGGTGAATGAACGCAAAGCCGATGAATACCCATGCATTTCTGCCAACGGCACCAATGCAGATATTTTCTGAAAATGCCCTTCTGTCTTTATGGCGTCAACAATGCCACGCCTTGTCTGCAGGTCATTGATAACAGCACCTGTCTGGTCATCAAGGCAAATTACATCGAGTAAATAAACGGGTTCAAGCAACTGAGGATCCGCATTGCTGAAAGCCTGCCTGAAGGCCTGTAATCCCGCGATCTTAAATGAAATATCATTCGAATCAACGGCATGCATTTTTCCATCAAATACACAAACACGAATGTCGCGTGCATACGACCCTGTGAGTGGACCGTTTTGCATTTTTTCCATAACGCCTTTGAGTATGGAAGGAAGAAACCTGTTTTCAATAGCACCACCCACTATACAGTTGTAAAATACCAGTTTACCTCCCCAGTCGAGTTCATGTTCTTCCCTGTGCCGTACATTCAGGCCATGCGGTTCCGGCATGCCTTCGTACCATGGTTCGATCCGTAAGAACACTTCTCCAAATTGTCCGTTGCCACCACTTTGTTTTTTATGCCGGTAATTGGCTTCTGCCATTTTCCTGATGGTTTCGCGGTATGGGATCTTAGGCTGACCGAAAACAACATCCAGTTTATGCTGGTGTTCGATCTTCCACTTTAAAATGGCAAGGTGTAATTCACCCTGGCAATGGATCAGTGTTTGCTTCAATTCCGGCGAAACTTCAACTTTTACGGTATCATCTTCTTCCTGGATGCTGTGAAGTGCTATTGATAATTTTTCTTCTTCCCCTTTTTTCACAGCTTCAATATAAACCGTCATATTTGAAGTAGGAAAAGCGATTTTAGGAAGCTCAAGGTTTTTCCCTTTTTCGTGCAATGTATTGTTTACATGTGTATTTTTTAGTTTTAAGGTTGCCCCGATATCACCAGCCACCAGTTCAGTAACATTGATCCGGTTATGCCCTTCGATCAACAAGAGTTGGTTTAATTTTTCCACTGTTCCGGTATTTTCATTCACCAGTTCCATTCCGGCTTTAATGGTTCCGCTGTAAACTTTAAACAAGCTCAATTCTCCCACATGTGGTTCGGAAATTACTTTAAAAACGAAAATACAGGCCGGCCCTTTGGCATCACATTCAAGAATTTCGCCTGCAATGGTTCTTTGCGGAGGCATATCATTTGCACTTGGACAAACCACATCAATGAAACTCATCAGCCTGTTACTTCCGATGTTATTTTTTGCAGATGTACAGAATAGTGGAAAAATTTCGTGGTGGATCATTGCTTTTTTTATTCCCAGCTTCAGGTCATCTTCACTCAACTCTCCCTGGTCGAAATATTTTTCCATCAGGGCTTCATCATTGCTTGCCACAACTTCTATCAGTTCTTTGTGCATGGCATCTGCACGGGCCCTTTCAGCATCGGGGATGGGTAACTCTTCCGTTTTCCCGTTTGAAAAACGGTACATGACCATATGAAGCGTATCTATGATCTCGTTGAAACCAATTACCGGATTAACAGGGTATTGAATGGCAACCACATTTGGCCCAAAATGGCTTTTGGCTTCCCGAAAGGTTTTTTCAAAATCTGCTGATTCATGATCAAGCTGGTTTATGACAAATACGATCGGGGTTTTAAACTGTTCCGTATAATCCCAAACCAGGTCTGCGCCAACTTCCACACCAACAGCAGCGTTGAGTAACAGAACCCCGGTATCCGCCACCCTCAAAGCACTGATCACATCACCAACAAAATCGTCATACCCCGGGGTATCTATGATATTGATCTTATAGCCATCCCATTTTGTATGCAGGAGGCTGCTGAAGATTGAATTCCCTCTTTCTTTTTCCAGTTCGTGGTAATCACTCATGGTAGTTCCTTCCTGGACAGTTCCCATGCGGTCAATTAAACCTGCTTCAAATATCATTGCTTCAGCCAATGTTGTTTTCCCGCTGCCGGCATGGCCGAGTATCACAATGTTTTTTACATGACTGGTATCAAAAGATTCCATAGAACATTTTTTTAGTTTTTCTTTTTACAGAAGATAATATTATCCCATTACCCGCCGGGTAAGCAGGTAACATTTCACAATACCATTTAAAAATTATTCAGAAATAAATTCCTTGAATTCTGCTTTTAACTGGTCAAGATCTTTGGTCAAAAAATTATACTGTTCACCCAATACCTTGTGTGGATGGGTATAATCCAACTCGGGAATAGATTTGATCTGATTCATGTGATGCCTGATTGAATGCTTCAGATCGTGTAGGTTGATCAGTTGAATATGAAATTGGTTGTGAAAATGTTCAATATTTACAAGTGTATCATGTTCGGTCTTTCCGGCCGCCCATTTATAGAATTTATTTTTAAAATCGTTGATACTGTCAACATAGGTTACCAGGTGTTCGATCCATTTGTTCGCTTCCTCGAGAAGCGGACGAGTTTGTGTTTGTGTTTCTGTTAACATAAAAAGTGATTTTTTGGTTTTTAATAAAAGTGAATATGTGCCGACCAAAGGAAAACACATTTGTAAATTTATGGTATAAAAGTAGCCTGATAAAAATCATTCAAAAGTGATATAAATCATTTTTTCAATTGATTTTTATCAAATTAATATGTGTTTAATTTATTATTATGAACCTGCATTTAAAAGATTGTATTGCCGTTCATACCCGTTATATACATCAAGATACTGATTTTTGATTTTTTAAAGAATAAATCCGGGGATTTTTTCAATATTTAATCGGGTTGAGGGAATCTGACAATATTTGATGTATAGGCAAAATTACAGGACTGTAAAACAGCCTGTGTTCTTAGGGCCGACCGGCCGCTATAAATGATTTTTTTATCACAAACCGCCTGCAAAACCGGACTGTATTTAAACAACCCGATTGGGTTTATGTTGAGATAACCGCTTTGCCGGCTGGATAATAAATGTATTTTACCAGCCGGATTCTAAAGAAGATGATGGTTTTTATCCAAACAGAAATTTATTGGCCAAACATGCATGATTTACTTAACTTCCGTATTTAAAATAAGCTAGTATGCGCATTGAATCTGATATTAAACTGGGCTTTAAAGATGTCATGATCCGCCCAAAACGTTCTACCCTAAAATCACGTGCTGAAGTTTCACTGGTAAGAAAATTCCAATTCAGGCATGGAGCCAATAAATGGGATGGCATCCCGATCATTGCCGCAAATATGGATACGGTTGGTACCTTTGAAATG
>JAYSWW010000326.1:0-3774 GCA_043717805.1 Ferruginibacter sp. | reverse complement strand
TTACCGTGCCAGCCAGTTCTTCAACCTTGGCAAATGTTTTTTCCATTCATGAAAGTTTTATTAAACTCCAGATCATCAAACAACCTGCTAGATTTTATGCAAACTCGTCTGCTTTGTTTTTTAACTTTTGCTGAATTTCTTCTTTAAGGCTGTTTAATTTTTCTTTCCCTTTCTCTATTCTATCTTTTACATCACCGGCCATTTTCTTTCCCTGCTCATTGATCTTTCTTCTTGTTTCACTGCCTTTATCAGGTGCAAATAAAATGCCTAAAATGGCACCAGTAACAACTCCTGCAGCAACTGCGGTGAGTATTTTAGCTGTATTGTTCATAAAATATAATTTTTATTTTTTGCTGACAAACACAAGTTAAAAACAAACAAATAGTTTTAGAATGACATCCCTCAGCGTTTTTAATGACGCTTGTCAGAACAATAATATTTGAAGAGTAATGCCGGGAATCATAATAATTGCTATTACCAGGCAAAAAGTAATAAGTGGGATCAGTTATGCTGATCAGAAAGAACAATATCCTGCCTGGAAAGTTGTTTTTTTAATTTATTCAACAGGTCGGTTCCGGAATATGGCTTAACAATGTAATCATCGGCGCCCATGTTCATTCCATATGCAATTTCTTTTTTTTCGCAGGAAGCAGTAAAAAAAATAAATGGTAAATGTACCAGCGAATCTGTTTGCCGGATGTATTCTAATAAATGATATCCATCCATTACGGGCATTTGAATATCACATAAGATCAAATCAGGATGTTCTTTGATGGAAATATCCAATCCTTCTTTTCCATTGCAGGCTGTTAATACCACATAACCTGAAAGTTCCAGTAATTCAGCAGTATTTTCCCTGATAGGTACATTGTCTTCAACCAAAAGTATTTTGTGTATCATACTTTTTTTCGTTATTAATACTAATAACCATATAAAGGTAAAAACAAAATTAAATTGGAAATAATTTTATATGTTAAATAATGGGCACCCGTAAATTCAGCTATTTGATTTGCCTTGTAATTATAACCCGGCACCTGAAAAATGCCTGCAGAATTTTTAAGAACCTGTTTTGCAAAGTTCTTCCATTTCAGTTATGATCTTTGCACGCCACACCCGGGTAATTGCCATATTATCAAGCACCCAAGGTTGTATTAGCAACTCTTTACATAAAACCATGCCCGAATGCAGAATAAACCCTTTTTCCTTATTGTTTAAAGTTATGTACAGACTGCTCAATTTTCATCTGATCAATTATTATTTAACCGGTTAAAATCACCTTTCATTATTTACTGAATAATTATATATGAAATAAATCAATAATAAAAAATATGAATAACCATATTGGAATCCGGAAAATAGAAAGCTTCAGAAGTTCTATGATTCATTTTCATACCGCCCGGTTTTTTCTTCAATGACAATTCGAAAAATGACAGGCCTGCTGTTGAGGGATTGCTGAAGGCTGTCATGCAGTTGCTTTGTACCTTTTAAAAAATATTCTTCACTGATTTTTGTATGCAGTTTACGTTCCAGTAAAACTTTCATAGCTAAATACCTTTCTCTTTCATCTTCGATTTCCTGGTAATCGCCAAGTACCATCACACTTTTCCAATTTGTTTCATGTTTTATGACATCAACCTGAAGGCAAACTCTTTTATTCTGCCGCATCACCCGGATCTTGGATCCAATTTGTGAATGGCACAACAAATATTTTCCGTTGTAAACATAATTCAGCGGGTAGATGTAAGTATTGTAACCATCGTTACACCCCATCCTGCCTAATGAATAACTGCTTAACAGTTCTTCAATTTGCTCGTCATTGAGTTTGCCGATCATACTATGAAAGCATTGTTGTTATAGCTCAATTCAAATTCACCAATCTTTTATTATAATCCTTTACAAAAACCTGATCCTTTTTTTTCTCCTTAATCAATTCAATTCCTTCATGTTCCGGGTAATAGGCCCGCTGTTTCACAGTTCCGGGAAATTTTGGATTGAGGATTCCACCTTCCTTTAATATGCGCCAATAAGGCGTTATCCTGGTTTTAACTGTTGCTTTATCTTCCTCTGCAGCATTTGCTGCAAGATTTAAAAAGATGCCGGTAGTAAACGGACATGTCATTTCGGCTTTATATTCATCAGCCAGGTAATCCCTGATCATATCAACGGTAGCCAGTTTACCTTTTGGTATCTTATTAATTGTTTTATCAATTAACAAAGGAGTTGGCACCAACATTTTCCCATGCCCGATCCTTTCTGCCCATTTATCAGGCACCTCCACCAACTTAGGTTTTATATCTTTATCCAGTTTCTCTCTCCAGCTTTTGGAAGATGAACCCTTTTTCATAAAAACTATTTATGTTGATCTTAAAATCTAATAAGTTTCAATTCATTGCTGATGAAGTGCCATTACCGGTACATGACTGTGTAAAACCAATTGCTTTGTATGGCTCTTATGTATCAGTTTATCCATCAAGCCATGTCTTTTAGGAAGTATGATCAACAGATCAAGCTGATTTTTTTCAGCAAAATCTATCAAACCTTCATCTATATTTTCATTGTTGATAAAATGGTATTGCGGTTTCAGGTCTTCCAGCAATTCCCTTAACAACCCTGATTGGTAAACCAATCCCGGGTCAAAAACTTCCTGTTTGCCGGTATTGAGCAAATGTAATTCTGCTTTAAAATCATTTACCAGTAAAATGATTTCATCAATGGGTGTAGCTTCCACAACATCATTAAAATCACAGGCGAGCCCGATTTTTTTGAGAGTTGAAAAAGCAACTCCCAATGGCACTGTTATCAATGGCCACATCAGATGTCTCATGGCATAAACTGCATGGCCACCCAGGAAAAATCGCTCGGCTGCTGTTTTTCCCTGGCTACCAATAACAACGGCATATGGCTTTATCATTTCACAGACTGCTTTAAGTTGTGGAAAAAAACTGCCGATCCTTATTTCTGTCCTGATATTTAATTTACCTGCCTTTTCTTCAAGTAAAGTATTTTTCAGTTCATTCAAATCCTTTTCAGCAATCTGCCTGATATCATCCTGGTCCATTACAATCGGAACTTCACTGTAACTTACCGGGACCTGATAGACATGCAGCAATACAAGATCTGCATTAATTGCTACAGACATATCGGCAGCATATTTAACTGCATTCAGGGCTGTAATGGAAAAATCGGTTGCAACCAGTATTGTTTTCATAAACATGTTTTTTATTTAATAATATTGTATTAGTGCAATGTGATTGTAATCTTTTAAGATCCCTTCATCTACAAATTCTACATCTCCTCCATTTTCCAACAACTTTTCTATGACATCATCAACAGCATCTTTTATATAAGAAAACCTGTTATAGGGTTCTGCGGTTTCATATATTTTATCTTCACTGCTTCCATGTTGTGCCGCATACATATAGTCTTTCTCAACCAGCAACAAACGACCTTTCTTATTCATAGCTTCATGCCATACTTCCTTCATACCAATAGCAAGTTTCTTTTTACCGGCAGCCTCTTCCAATTGCTTCAGCAGAGCTTTTTCTTTAAGTTTTTTCCAGTCGTGTATATATGGCTGAAGTATTTCTTTCAGGTGGGGTAATGTTGCCTCTTCATAATTACCCTGCACATATTCAACAACTGCCCCGGCGTGCTTTGTAATTTTCTTAAAATGGCCCAGTACTTTTTCTGTACCTAACACAAAAAGAGGCAATTGGTATGATCTGAGTATAAGATCCAGCGAGTTGTCGATGTAATGCAAGAATTTATCCACTT
>JAYSWW010000325.1:0-24545 GCA_043717805.1 Ferruginibacter sp. | reverse complement strand
TCTCTTAACCTGGCTGCTTCCATAAAATCGAGGTCCTTTGCAGCTTTCTGCATTTCTTTTTTTGTTTTGGAGATGGCTTTTTCTATCTGTGGTATGGTTTGATAAATTTCCTGTTCTTCGGCTGCTACCTGCACCAGGTCTTCATCAGGCTGTATGGCATATGGATTTGACGGGTCGTATCCTTTTACATCCAGCACACTTCCCTGGGCAAACACCTGTTCTTTGGTTTTAATGATGGTTGTAGGTGTAATACCGTGTTTGATATTGAATTCAATTTGTTTTTCTCTCCTGCGCTGTGTTTCATCAATGGTCTTTTGCATGCTATCTGTCATCTTATCTGCATAAAAAATTACCAGGCCATCCACATTTCGTGCAGCCCTGCCCGCAGTTTGCGTAAGGCTTCTTTCATTCCGCAAAAAGCCTTCCTTGTCTGCATCAAGTATGGCAACAAGCGAAACTTCCGGAAGGTCAAGTCCTTCTCTTAAAAGATTGACACCTACCAAAACATCTATAATTCCCAATCTCAGTTCACGTAATATTTCAACCCTTTCCAGGGTATCCACATCACTGTGAATGTATTTTGATTTGATGTTGATTCGGCCGAGGTATTTATTCATTTCTTCGGCCATACGCTTGGTTAGGGTTGTTACCAATACACGGTCGCCTTTTGTGATGCGCTTATCAATTTCTTCCAGGAGATCATCTACCTGGTTAAGGGAAGGCCTGATCTCTATTGGCGGATCAAGAAGACCGGTTGGACGTACAACCTGTTCAACAACAACGCCCCCGCATTTTTCCAGTTCATAATCCCCGGGTGTAGCAGATACATAAACTGTTTGGTTGGTTAATTGTTCAAACTCATTAAAATTCTGCGGGCGGTTATCCATGGCCGATGGAAGGCGAAAACCATAATCCACCAGTACCAGTTTCCTGCTTCGGTCACCGCCATACATACCACTTACCTGTGGAATGGTCTGGTGGCTCTCATCAATGATCGTTAAATAATCTTTCGGAAAATAATCCAGTAAACAGAATGGCCTTGCACCCGGTTTTCTTCGGTCAAAGAAGCGTGAATAATTTTCAATGCCATTGCAATAGCCCAGTTCACGGATCATTTCAAGATCATATTGAACCCTTTCACTGATGCGTTGTGCTTCTATGTATTTACCGCTTCTTTTAAAATACTCAACCTGTGCGGCACATTCATCCTGAATCTCGCTGATCACCTGTACCAGCATATCTTTTGGTGCCAGGTAAAGGTTTGCAGGAAAGATCGCTGCATTTTCAACAGCAGATATCCGTTTTCCACTGCTGAGTTCAAGTGTTTCAATACTTTCTATTTCATTGCCGAAAAAACTGATGCGGTAGCCAAAATCCACATAGGGTAAATTGATATCAACGGTGTCTCCTTTAACACGGAAAGTCCCGCGGGTAAAATCTCCCTGGCTGCGGTGGTACAGGGAATTTATCAATGCATGTAAAAATCCCTGGCGGGAGATCACCTGTCCTTGCTTTATTCTTATGATACCATTCTCATATTCTGTCGGGTTTCCCATTCCATAGATGCAACTTACACTAGCTACTACAATAATATCCCTGCGACCGCTCAGCAACTGTGCAGTTGCCTGCAAACGGAGTTTATCCAGCTCTTCATTGATGCTCAGGTCTTTTTCAATGTAAGTATTACTAACGGGCATGTATGCCTCAGGCTGATAGTAATCATAGTACGAAACGAAATAGCCTACTGCATTGTCCGGAAAGAATTGTTTGAACTCTCCATACAATTGAGCAACCAGTGTTTTATTGTGTGTTAATACCAATGTTGGTCTCTGAACATTTTGTATCACATTGGCCATGGTAAAAGTTTTTCCGCTGCCAGTAACACCCAGCAGGGTTTGGTATCTTTCACCATTTAATATCCCTTCGGTAAGTTGCCGGATAGCCTGCGGCTGATCACCGGCTGCAGCATAAGAAGAAATGAGTTGGAATGGCATCTTACAATTAAAATAATTATTTAAAATTAATACTATGCAATTATATAATTAATAACCCGGTGATTATTGTTATTTTATCTTTTCACCTGCAAGGTATTTTATGATCCATGCAATGGTAAAAGTCGGGATGAAATCTGTAAAGGGGAGTATCTCTTCCAGGAAATCCAGCGATCCTCCGATAATCCCAAACCTTCCTCCAAACATTTTATAAAAAATAAACCCGGAAACGGGGGCCCAGATAATATCCAGGTATTCACCCAGTCCCGGCAAAGCAAAACTTGCAAGCCCGGCAAGGTCCAGAAGAATACATATGAAGATATTGGGTAATAAGGCTTGTTGTTGCTTCATTATCAGAATTTCATGTCATGACTCAAATAACATGCAATAATTGATCAATGCCTTATTGGCACGGATAATTTTATTTAACGTTAATAATTATGATTAATTTGAATAATGGCTTGCCGTCCGGCCGAATAGATGTACCTTTGCGCCTCGAAAAACAGCATATAGCTGTAAGCGATTAGCCATGAGTATTTTGCTTATTGGCCTCCTGCTCACAACTTAATGCAAAAAGCACAAATAATGAATATTCGCAACATCGCAATTATTGCACACGTAGATCACGGAAAAACAACCCTTGTTGATAAGATCCTTCATGCCACAAAAGTATTCAGGGATAACCAGGAAACCGGTGAACTGATCATGGATAGTAATGACCTTGAAAGAGAGCGTGGTATCACCATTTTCAGTAAAAACGTTTCTGTAACTTATAAAGATGTAAAGATAAATGTCATCGATACTCCGGGTCACTCGGATTTTGGCGGTGAAGTTGAAAGGGTTTTGAAAATGGCTGATGGTGTTTTGCTGCTGGTAGATGCATTTGAAGGGCCCATGCCTCAAACACGATTTGTGTTACAGAAGGCACTGGCACTTGGACTTCACCCGATCGTTGTTATCAATAAGGTTGATAAGCCAAACTGCCGCCCGGATGAAGTTCACGATGCAGTATTTGAATTGTTCTTTAACCTGGATGCAACAGAAGAGCAACTGGATTTTCCAACCATCTACGGTAGCAGCAAGAATGGCTGGATGAATACATCCCTTACCGAAACCGATAACATCCTTCCTTTACTGGATGCAATTCTGGAATTTGTTCCGGAACCAAAAGTAAATGAAGGGTATTCACAAATGCAGATCACATCACTGGATTATTCATCTTTTCTCGGAAGGATCGCAGTTGGTAAAGTAGCCCGCGGAAGTATCAAAGAAAATCAACAAATAGCTTTGATGCAGGCCGATGGCAGCATCAAGAGAATGAAGATAAAAGAACTGTATGTGTTTGAAGGAATGGGTAAAAAGAAAGTACAGGAAGTTTTTGCCGGAGATATTTGTGCAGTGGTAGGATTGGATGATTTTAATATTGGTGATACCATCGCTGATATTGAAAATCCTGAAGCATTACCGGTTATCAGTGTGGATGAGCCAACCATGAGCATGTTATTCGGAATCAACAATTCTCCGTTCTTTGGTAAAGAAGGAAAATTTGTTACAAGTCGCCATTTGCGTGACAGGTTGATGAAGGAAACAGAAAAAAACCTGGCATTAAGGGTTGAAGACAGTGACAGCGCCGATAGCTTCCTGGTTTTCGGACGTGGCATTCTTCACCTGGGTATTTTGATAGAAACCATGCGCAGGGAAGGTTTTGAATTAACCATTGGGCAGCCAACAGTTATTGTAAAACAAATTGACGGTGTAAAAAGTGAACCCTATGAAGTATTGGTTGTAGATGTTCCCGCGGAATACAGTGGTAAAGTAATTGACCTTGTTACACAACGTAAGGGGGAAATGCTTGTGATGGAGACGAAGGGCGAAATGCAACACCTGGAATTTGACATACCATCCAGAGGTTTGATCGGATTGAGAAGCAATATGCTGACAAATACTGCCGGTGAAGCTGTGATGGCACATCGTTTCAGTGAATACAAACCATGGAAAGGAAATATTCCCGGAAGAAGCAACGGTGTTTTATTGTCTAAAACAACGGAGAAAACAACCGGCTATTCTATTGATAAATTACAGGAAAGGGGCAGGTTTTTTGTTGATCCGGGTGAAGATGTTTATGCAGGCCAGATCATTGCAGAACACATCAAACCAGGAGACCTTGTTGTAAATGCAACAGAACCTAAAAAACTTACGAACCATCGTGCCAGTGGATCTGACGATGCCTCTAAAGCGGCGCCAAAGATCCTGATGTCTCTGGAAGAATGCATGGAATATATCCAGCAGGATGAGTGTATTGAGGTAACACCTAAAAGTATCCGCCTTCGTAAGACCATTTTGAATGAAGATGACCGCAAACGTGTTTCCAAATCAATGACACAGGTAGAAGCATAATAGCATTAAACAGTATTTTAATCCGCCTGCAGGGCGGATTTTTTTTGAATTTTTTTGCCACGAACGAACGAATAAAAAATTTATTTATTCGTTCATTCGTGGCAACTGTTTTACTTTTGCACAATGAAAAAATGCGCCTTCATATTTTCTGCATTGATTTTATCAATGCTAATTTATACCGGAACAGATGCTCAGTGTGCCATGTGTACAAAAACTGCACAGCAGCTTGGAGAAAAACCAGCCCAGGGATTGAATTCAGGCATTTTATATTTAATGCTCATGCCCTTTGCCATAGTAGGGTTTATTGGTTATCGATGGTGGAAAAACAGGATGACCGATTCGGTTGATGATACCAATCTTACTTCCTGAAATCTGATATTGCTTTTCTTTATTTTCACAAAAACATACATTGCACTAAATTTATGCAACATAAATTAAAATAATGTCACCAGATAACTGTAAAGTCTGCGGAAACAGCAGTAACAATACATTTCACAAGGTAAAAGAAATGCAGTTGGGCCTCAGGGAAATGTTTACTTATATGAAATGTGGAAATTGCGGATGCCTGCAATTGAAAGATATTCCGGCAGATCTTGGTAAATACTATCCGAATGAAAATTATTATTCATTCAACCTGGGCCTGGATATTAAAAAAAAGCCGGATACAATGCGAAAAATAAAAGCATCTTACCTGCTCTATGGTAAAAATGCTTTGTTGGGTAGCCTTTTATCGATCGGCTATAAAGCACCTGATTATTTTTCCTGGATGAAAATTCCGGGAATAAAATTCTATGATTCAATACTTGATGTTGGTACCGGAAACGGCGGTTTGCTGGCAAACCTTTTCAAAAACGGGTTTACAAATCTGACGGGCATTGATCCTTTCATTGATAAGGACCGGGATTACGGGAGTGTAAAAGTTCTGAAAAAAGATATTTATGAAATGCAGGGGCAATTTGATTATATCATGTTGCATCATGCATTTGAACATATGGATGAGCCGTTGAAAGTTTTGTTGCGGTTGAACGAGTTGCTTAAGAAAGGTAAATTCCTGCTTATCAGGACACCGATGATGGGAAATTACAGCTGGAAAAAATACAAAGAGAACTGGATGGATATTGATGCCCCCCGCCATATCATTATTCATTCTGTAGAAAGCATGAAAATTTTAGCTGCGAAAGCCGGTTTTGTTGTAAAGGAAATCGTGTTTGATTCAAATTACATGAGCCTGATCGGCAGTGAACAATATCAGAAAAACATCGCATTGCCGGATCCAAATTCTTATTCCGTGAATAAAGCGGCAGCCGGTTTCGGACAGGAAGAAATAGAACAATTTAAAAAGAAAGCAATTGAAATCAATAAGGAACAACAGGGTGACCAGGCGGCTTTTTACCTTTATAAACCCTGATCTGAAAGTTTTTTGTAACAACGCTTCATAAAAACAGTTGACCATGAAGGTTGTTTCAGGATGATACGGGGAATTTTTTTCTGGCAATCAATGATGGCTTCTGTTCCATCAGGCAATGATCCCGAATAACCAAAGTTTTTAAACTCACTGTTGTGTTTTATTTTATACCTCATAACCATATTCCAAACAAGGTGAAAAACATATTGATCCTTTAGCGCAATATTTTTTTCATATTTAGAAAGAAGTTTAAAATATTCGGGTATCTCCACATTCCCGTTCTTATAATATTTATATGATTCCTGTGTAGGCCCTTTACCAATATTCACCAGCCTCTTATTTATGTAATGAAATGATTTGTGTGCTTTGAGGTAGCGCATATAAAAATCTATATCAAGCACCCAGTTGAATTGCGGGTCATATTCGATCATACTGTCCCGTTTATGCATTACAACACTCGGATGACCAATTACATTCAGGTAAAAAAGAGAGAGAACCGATTCATGTAACATTTTACAGTGTACATCACTCAAAAGTTCAGGTTCAGATTCATTGGTCTGAAGATCTACTTTGTTGCAGGCAGAAAATATAAAATCCTTTCCACTGTGTTTTGCCGCATCTGCAAAATGCTGCAATGCATCCGGCGATGCGAACCAGTCATCGTCGTGCATTATTTTTACCCATGGTGCAACAGCACGCCGCATTACCTTGATGCAATTGCCGGCAGCATTTACTGCAGGCACATTCCTGACATAATTTATCTGCAGCAGTGAACGGTATGTCTCCACAAAATTTTCAATCGTATCATCGGGGCTGTTATCATTGATCAATACTTCAAATTCTTTAAAGGTTTGAACAATGATCGAATCAAGTAATTTCTTTAAAAGGTCTGTTCTTTTATAAGTTGGTATACAAATTGAAATAAATGGAGTGCTCATAATCAGCAATGATAAAGAAATATTTTTCAATGAAAGAATCAGTAAATCCAAAGATAATATGTTGATATTAATTTTGCGTCATTGCGAGGTGCGAAATAACCTGCATTATCAGAAACATACAGTAAGATCGCTTTGTACACGGCAATGCTGTATTCTTTTAGTTTTGTAATTCAGGAGTGATTACTTAATCCTTTATTTTTGTTCAAACAAAATATGCACTATTGAATATTTCAGCGGATATATGCAATGAACTTCACCAGTTTTTCGACAAGATCCTGGTGGTTTCTGTTCCCCGGTTCTCAGACAGGCACAAGCATGTAGAAGAACGCCTGCATGGTTTAAACTTTGAATTTTTCTGGGGTGCAGATAAATTAAAACTGGATATCGAGACTGCCAAAACTGACGGTACGTATGATGAAGCAACAGCGATAAAACTTGAAAGGCTGGGCAAGCCACTGAGCACAGGAGAACTGGCATGTGCACTTTCTCATCGTATGGTATATGAAGCAATGATCAGGAATGGCTGGAAAAAGATACTGGTTCTCGAAGATGATGTATGGCCACTTTATGACCAGATGGATTTGGTAAAATATGCATTGAAGGAATTGCCAAAAGAATGGGACCTTACTTATTTTGGTTACCTTAAACATGAAAGGATAACCGCCGGTTTAAAGTTGAAACAGTTATTTTATAAAGTGGCAAGTCTGTTAGGTTTTATAAAATGGAATTATACCATGGCGGCAAATATGCTTCCAAAAAAATACAGTAAACATTTAAAAAAAGCAGGTTTTCACGATTGTACTCATGCTTATGCAATAACCCTGGAAGGCGCAAAAAAATTATTAAAGGCACAGACACCAGTTGTATACCGGGCTGATGACCTGTTATCATACACGATCTTAAAAGGTAAGTTCACATCATTTCTGACAGAACCAAAATTTTTTGACCAGGAAAATTTTCATTTGGGAGATATGCCTTCAAAGATCAAGGAAGAGCATTGATCGTTTTGAAACACTGAGACACAGAGGCACAAAGTCACGGAGGTAATATTTTTTATTCAGATTATATTTTCTTCTTTTTGCCTCTGTGTCTTCGCGTATCTGTGTTTCAATACACTTTTTTAGAAATCCAGCAGCACAATGAATCAATAATATTTTTTAATAAAGCTGTATAAGTTAAAATCACCGGAACTTTCTTCGATCTTTTTTTTCAGAATAGCTTTATCAATATCCTTCATTCTTTTTTGCTGAATCAGGTAATATGCTTTTTCAGCAAGCAGCCAAAAACGCTTATCATTCTGTTGGCGGGTTGCCAGTATTTTTTTTATACGATCATAAAGTTCAGCAATACCTTCTTTTTGAGAAGCAACCGTTTTCATAACAGGCACATCTTCATCGTGGTTGCTGAAAGTCGGGGCAAGCATGGATCTGAGATTTTTCACAAACAGGTCAGCACCGGGCCTGTCTGCCTTGTTTACAATGAAAAGGTCTGCAATTTCCATCAGGCCGGCTTTCATTGTCTGCACTTCATCCCCGGCTTCGGGTACCAAAACCACAGCGGTTACATCCGCCAGTCCGGCAATTTCAATTTCGCTTTGTCCAACACCTACAGTTTCAATGATGATAAAATCAAATGGAGCAGCCTTCATCAGGTCGCTTATTTCAATGATCTTGGGATGTAAGCCTCCCAGGGAGCCCCTGGTAGCGAGCGACCGGATAAATACATTTGGATTGTTATACCATTCACTCATCCTGATCCTGTCACCCAATAAAGCCCCCAGGTTAAACGGGGAAGAAGGGTCTACACAAAGAACTCCTACTTTATTACCCGCAGAAACAAAAATGCTTATCAAAGCATCAACCAGGGTACTTTTGCCGGCGCCGGGTGGCCCCGTGATGCCAATGATCGGTGTATGGGTTTGTGGCAATGATTGTAATAATATTTCATACCCTTCCACTTCATTCTCAACCAATGAAATGCTACGAGCCAGTGTTTTGCTGTTACCTGATGCTATTTCCTTTATTTGTTCCTGCCACATAAAGCAAATTAAGGAATAATAGCATTTAATCCTCCATATTCGTCATTGCGAGGTACGAAGCAATCTTAAATGTATCAGAAAAATATCGGTCAGATTGCTTAGTACCTCTCAATGACAAACCGAAACTTATTTTTCACAAATACCAACAAGTATTTTCTTTATCTGTTTCTTTGCAAAAGGCTGAAGCAAAAAGCCGCGATTTTTTATGGGATTATCTGTTGTTATTATAACAAAAAATGAGGCACACATCATTGGAAATACCCTCCAAAGTCTGCAGGGGGTTTCTGATAATATTGTGATTGTAGACAATGGAAGTTCCGATGCAACGATCTCCATTTGCAGGCAATATGGCGCAAAGGTTATTGAAACAGGCTGGGAAGGTTATGGCATTACAAAGAATAAGGGCATTGCTGCTGCAACCAACGACTGGATATTAAGCCTTGATGCAGATGAAGCCATTGATGAAGAACTCAAAAAGCAACTTGCTCAACTTGATCTTTCAAATGAAAACCTGGTTTATCAGTTGAAATATAAAAATTTCTTTTGTAATAAATGGATTCGGTTCGGGGAGTGGTCCGGTGATAAACACATTCGTTTGTTTAACCGCAATAAAGTGAGGTGGAATGATGTGGCCGTGCATGAAAACCTGCTTATACCGGAGGGAATAAAGATCATGCGGCTCAGCGGTAATGTTTTACATTATACTGTCAGCAATGTGGATGAATACATGAAGAAAACCATTCAATATGCAAAACTGAATGCGCAGAAATATTTTGTACTAAACAAGAAAGCAGATTTTTTTAAATTGTACATCGGTCCGATGTTCAGTTTTTTAAAACATTATATTTTTGAGCTTGGTTTGCTTGATGGCTATGAAGGTTACCTGATCGCAAAGACAACAGCCTGGTATAGTTTTATGAAATATGTTTATCTCAGGGAATTAACCAGGGCAAAGGATCAGTCACTTTAACCCGGATTAAATAATGTGTATACTTAATTGGTATCGATTGTGAATTTTTAAAAATAATTGTTATATATACATGACCAATTTTATTCCCATATTTCCACTTGGCATTGTTGTTTATCCGGGCGAGCACCTCAACCTGCATATATTTGAACCAAGGTATAAACAACTCATCAAAGATTCTTTTGAAAATAAAAAGCCTTTTGGAATTCCTGCGGTGATCAAAAATAAACTCAGCGAAATGGGCACATTGGTGCAGGTTATTGAAATAAGCAAAGTATATGAAAGCGGGGAAATGGATATCAGGACAGAAGGAAAAGAGGTTTTTAAGATCCTTGAAGTTGTAAATGAGCTTCCTGAAAAACTATATGGTGGCGCCATTGTAACGTATCCTAAAAATATTTTAAAAGGGAGTGCGTCACTGATGAAAAAAGTTTTAAACGGAATAAGAGAGATCCATAAACACCTGAATGTTTCAAAAGAATTCGGTAAGCCCGACAATGAATTATTAAGTTATGATGTGGCTCATCATGCAGGACTGTCTATCGAAGACGAATACCTGTTGCTCGAATTTTTACAGGAACTTCATCGGCAGGAATTTTTAAAAAGGCACATTGCAAAAGTATTGCCGGTGATGGAAGAGATGGACCTTTTGAAAGGTAAAATAAAACTCAACGGGCACTTTAAAAACCCGGAGGGATATAATATTAAGAAAAAAAAGTAATGACTACACTTTGTTTGGATTTTGGAAATACACGCCTGAAAGCTGCCATTTTTGAGAATGACAGGTTTATAGAAGAAATTTTTTTAACGGATGATAAAACAGGAACAATTCTTCATTTAATTGAAAAGTATCATCCTGAAAAAACGATCTTATCTTCTGTAATCAATCACAATGAAACTCTGGAACAAATGCTTTCTGAAAAAAGTATTTTTCATAAAATCACACATATTACCAAACTTAATTTCACCACCCCGGTTGGCAAGCCGGAAACAATTGGTGCCGACAGGCTGGCTTTGGTAGCAGCGGCCGTTCATTTTTATCCCGGTAAAAATATCCTGGTCATCGGCCTGGGTAGTTGTATCACGTATAATTTTGTAAACCAGTATAAGCAATTCGTGGGAGGAAGTATTTCACCGGGTATGGATATGCGCTTTAAATCCATGAATGATTTTACCGCAAAACTGCCTTTGGTTCAGGCAGACTGGAATTTTCCGTTTATTGGCTATGACACCAAAACAAATCTTCAAAGTGGTGTAATTAGCGGAATAGTCAGTGAAATCGATGGTTTTATTGAAAAATATACCCAAAAATTCAACAACTTTAACGTGGTTTTAACCGGGGGCAATTCTGCCTATTTTGCCAGTCAACTTAAAAACAAGATATTTGCCGACTATAATTTTTTATTTAAAGGACTGTATGCGCTTAGTGAACTTAACAACTGCCCGGTTTAAGAGAATTTCAGGACTGGTATTTACTGTATTTCTTTATTCTTTTGTTTCTGCACAGGAAAATTCGCCTTATTCCAGGTATGGGGTAGGCGACCTGGTTCCCAATCAAAATGTAACCAACCGCGGAATGGGCGGAGTTTCAATAGGGTATTCAGATTTCACGAGTATTAATTTTATCAATCCTGCTTCATTGGGTAACATAAAAAAAACCATTCTCGACGTGGGTGGTGAAATTGATATCAGGACTTTGAAAAGCACAGTTTCCTCTGAAAAATATACTGCTACCAATACACTGATTTCTTATCTGCAACTTGGGTTTCCATTGCTTTCAAGAAAGTTTAAAAAATCGGATGCAGATAAGAACGTTTTCTGGGGATTGAGTTTTGGCCTTCGCCCGTTAAGCCGCATTAATTATAAGATCGAAAAAAATGAACGTAAGGTACTTTACCCGCTCAGCGACAGCCTGAACACTTTGTATGAAGGATCCGGGGGCATCAACCAATTTAATATCGCTACGGGTGTAAAAATAAAAAACCTGAGTGTAGGTATCAATGGAGGCTATAGTTTCGGTACCAAAGATTATAGTACAAAACTGGTATTCTTAAACGATAGTGTTATATATTATAAATCAAATACTGAAACAAAAACACGATTTAACGGATTGTTCCTTAATCTTGGAGTACAATATGCTGTTTTGTTGAAAAAAGCTGTATTGAACATCGGGGCTTATGGTAACCTGCAACAAAACCTGAAAGCAAAAAGGGATCATATTGATGAAACCTTTGGTTATGATGGCAGTGGAGGCGTTTATTCTATTGATACGGTAAATTATCAAAAGGATGTAAGCGGCCGGATTAAAATCCCCGCTACTTATGGGGCAGGTGTAACTTATGTAAATAACAGCTGGCTTCTTGGTATGGACCTTGAAACATCGAACTGGGGTACATACAGGTATTACGGCCAAAAAGATGCTGTACAAAACAACTGGACGATCAGGGTTGGTGCTCAATATTACCCTGCAGGGAAAGAGAATACTTCAACTAGAAAATACTGGAGTTATGCCAAATACAGGGCTGGTTTTTATTATGGCTCTGATTACATCAAACTCAGCAGCAGCAGACCTGCTTATGCAGCTACTTTGGGTGCAAGCTTTCCTTTGATTACATCTCCGCAACAACTCAGGTTTGGAGATTTTGTGTATTTAAATACAGGTTTGGAAATAGGAGCAAGGGGTAACAGGAACAGTTTTAGTGTGAGGGAAAATATAACACGTATAAGCATTGGCATTTCAATGAATGCACATTGGTTCCAAAAAAGAAAATACGATTAATCAAATTTATATTTCAGATGCAAGCAGCCAAATGAAAACATTAACCGGACATAAAATATTATTTACAGCCTTTTTACAGGGCTGTATTTTTTTATTCGGTTGCGAGAATAATGAAAATGATGTGAACAATTTTTATTCAAAAAAACTGGGAATAGAAGAGGCAACAAACGTAAAATTAAATTATACCACAGGAGGAAAAATAAAATCGGTATTAACAGCACCGTTGATGCTGAGAGTGCAGGATACCATGCCATATTATGAATTTCCAAAAACACTGGAAGCTTTTTTTTACAATGAAACGGGTGTAATAGAAAGTAAGCTTACCGCCATGTTTGCAAAATATACAGAACTAAACAGTGTTGTATTTTTAAGGGATAGTGTGAAGGTGATTAATATGCAAAAAGGAGATACGCTTTATTGTAAGGAATTATACTGGGACCGGTACCGCACCGGCACGGAGTTTTATACAGATAAGCCTGTTCGCATCCGCACAAAGACACAAATACTTGATGGGTTGGGCATGGAATCAAGCCAGGATTTTAACAACTGGCGCATAATAAAAGTAACAGGAATAATAAATGTTCCAGCCTCTAAATTTCCCGGATAAATGATGTACTTTATAAAATAACCGATCAGGTATTGATATCATTACTTCTACTACCGCATTTTTGTTGATCTAAGCATTTTGATATGGAAAAAGTAAACATTTACGGGCTTCCCAATTGTGACAGTACGAAAAAAGCAATAAACTGGCTAAAAGCACAGGAAATTGACTTTACATTTCATGATTATAAGACAGAAGGGATAAATAAATCGAAGCTGGAAGATTGGTGCAGTCAGGCGGGATGGGAAAACTTATTGAATAAAAAAAGCACTACCTGGAGAAGTTTGAGTTCTCTGGTACAATCTGCTGCAACAAACCAGGATGAGGCCATTAAAATAATGATGAAAAATAACAGCATTATTAAGAGGCCCGTAATAGAATCCAGGGATAGAATATTTGTGGGTTTTAATGAGAAAGAAGGATTGAAAAATATATTATTTAAATAATGAAAATAGCAAAAAGTAATTTTTTTATTTCTACAAGCCGGATAGAAGCTTTCAGTGATGGCGTTTTTGCAATTGTGATAACTCTGCTGGCATTCCAGTTTAAAGTGCCAAAATTCACCAACGAAGCAACCATTTATAAGAACCTGCATGAATTGGTAAAGTTATCATCCCATTTTATCGGGTTTGTTTTCAGTTTTATGTTTGTAGCTGTTTTTTGGATAAACCATCACCAGTTGTTTCACACAATAAAAGAAGCAGACAGGAAATTACTATGGTATAATATTCATTTGTTGTTCTGGATAACGATCATCCCATTTCCCACTGCTATGGTTGGAGAGTACCCGGAAATACCGTTGGCTGTTATGGGCCTTGCATTTGTTTTGATGATGGCTTCCCTGGCGGCCTTTATTGTGCGGCGTTATAGTTATTTTAGGGCATCTCTGGTTGATGAGAATTTATCCCAGGACTCTATTAAAGACGGGTCAAATAAAAATATAGCCGCAATTGTATTAAATTTTTCGGCTATTCTTATAGCGCCGTATTCTGTTAAGATTTGTTATATTATCTTTATCTTGGTACTGGCACTGTTTATCATTCCTCAAAAACTGGAAAGAAAATCTAAATCATCATTAAAAAACATACAAAATGAAACGTAACGCAACTGCCGTTTGGAACGGAACCGGAAAAGAAGGTAAAGGACATTTATCTACACAAAGCACTGTATTGAATAAAACACAATATTCTTACAGCAGCAGGTTTGAAGATGGAATCGGAACCAACCCTGAAGAGTTGATAGCAGCAGCACATGCAGGCTGTTTTACAATGAAAATAAGTTTCCTGTTAAATGCGGCAGGATTTACGGCTGAAGAAATTGAAACACGTTGTGATGTTACTGTTGCCGACGGTTCTGTTACAGAATCACACCTGGATGTAAAAGCAACAGTTCCGGGGATCAGCAAAGAACAATTTGATGCTGTTGTAGCAGATGCAAAAACAAATTGTATCATTTCAAAATTGCTCAATACGAATATCACACACGAAGCTGTATTGTTATGATCAATGCGGCTTTTATCAAATTATCCTTATGAGTTTTAGAAACAGAACTGTATTAATAACGGGTGCTTCCCGTGGTATTGGAAAAGCGATCGGTTTGCGGTTGGCAAAGGAAGGAGCCAATATTGTAATTGCCTCAAAAAGCGTGGAGGAAAATCCAAAACTTGGTGGAACCATTTTTTCTGCCGCAAAAGAAATGGAAGATGCCGGCGGCCAGGCATTGGCGGTACAGTGCGATATCAGGTTTGAAGACCAGGTTCAGGATGTAGTGAATAAAGCAGTTGAAAAATTTGGCGGAATTGATATTTTGATCAACAATGCTTCTGCTATTAATTTATCTACAACGGAAAAAACAGAACCCAAGCGATTCGATTTGATGTATGACATCAATGTGCGTGGAACTTTTATGGTGAGCAGGGCATGTATCCCCCATCTGGCTAAAGGAACAAATGCGCACATACTTAATTTATCTCCACCTGTAAATATGGACATGAAATGGTTTGCCAATCACCTGGCTTATACCATCAGCAAATATGATATGACCATGATCGCATTGGGGCTTGCAGCAGAATTAAAAAAATACAATGTTGCGGCCAACACGTTGTGGCCACGTACTACCATTGCTACGGCTGCAGTGCAAAATTTGCTGGGTGGCGACATGCTGATGAATATGAGCCGTACAACCGATATCATTGCAGATGCTGCATATTATATCTTATCCAAACCATCTACCGAATGTACCGGCAATACATTTATTGATGAAGAGGTGCTTGCCAAAGAAGGGATAACAGACCTGGCAAAATATTCTGTTGTGCCCGGAGCAAAATTGTACGATGATTTATTTGTGTAAATATTTGGTGATTTGGCAAAGGATTTTTTTTAATAATTTATTACAATTATGAAATCTTCTCACATTGCAATTGGTATTTCAGTAATAGCCTTTTTGTTCTCATGCAAAAAGATTGAAAACCCTTCAGATATTTGTCCTGCTGCTGCTGTTGTTGATATCAGCAGCAACAGCCCGGTCATTGAAGGATGGCCATTAACGCTTACTACCGCGGATGATTTTTCATTCCTGTACAAATGGACTGGCCCCAATGGATGGGAAATTGATTATACTTTTCATTCAAGTGACGCATACCTGCAAGGAAAATTGGTTACTACCATGGCTGATGCCGGCATATATAAAGTACAGCGCAGGTACAGCGATGGATGTGTTTTTGATGAAGGATCAACAACTGTTGAAATAATTGCTCCTCCGCCTCCACCCTGCAGTATTACAAATAACAGCAGCACTTCAAATGTAATAGGCGTCGGTGGTGTTACTTATAGTAATTTATATTTCACCGGTGGTGGAGGTATTTATACAGTGCAATCAAGTTCCGGCGGTCAAACCATCACTTTTCATTTCAACGGCGATGCAGCCCCTAAACCCGGTATTTATAAAACCTCCGGGTATTTTGCCACAGATGAAAAAACGGTTGGAGTTTATATAACAGCCAGCCCTTATGATTTTATTAATAACAGTGGCCAGGATGTTTATGTAAATAAAGTAAATGGAAAAACCCAGGTAGCATTTTGCAATTGCACATTTTCAAATCCATTGGGTAGTACGATCATTAAGATCTCTGCAAAATTAACCGAGCCCTGACCCGATTCTCAATTGGTTTTATACTTTAAAGGTTGCCTGTTAAAAGATTCTTAATATGAGAATCTTTTGATAAGCGGTAACATTTTGATGGAACGTACGTTTAATTTCGTACAGTATTGTTTTGCCTAAAACAATCATACCAACTAAACGTATAGCCATGAACTGTTTAAAAATTTTCAGCTCCTGCATTTTTATATTTCTTTCAACCGCAGGATTCAGCCAGGTAGAAAAGCGAAGACTTGCCATTAAAAGAATTACAACCCCTGTTAAAATAGATGGTGTATTGGATGATGTTGTTTGGAAGGATGCCGCTTTAGCCGATAAATTTGTTGAATTAAGGCCAACGCCTTTTAAAAAAGAATCTGAAGACAATGCATCAACAGTGTATTTTTTATACGACAATGAAGGATTGTATGTTGGCGGATATTTACATGAAAAAAGTAAAGACAGTATTGCTGCTGAGTTAACAGGAAGGGATGGTTTTGGGAACAATGATTTCCTGGGTGTTATTTTTGATACCTATGCTGATAAATTAAATGGATTTGAATACTTTGTTACGCCACTTGGTGAGCAAATGGATGCAAAAGTTTCTCCCAACAATGAGGATTTCAGCTGGAATGCGGTTTGGAGAAGTGCATCAAAACTTCAAAACGACGGATGGAGTTTTGAAATGTTCATTCCTTATTCGGCCATAAGATTTGGAAAGAAGAAAATCCAGGATTGGGGTTTGAATATTGTAAGGCGCAGGCAAAAAAGCGGGCAACAATTATTCTGGCAACAGATAGACCCCAATCTTAATGGTTTTTTAACACAGGAAGGTATGATTACCGGGCTTGTAGATATAAAGCCTCCTATGCGCCTTCAATTAACGCCATATTTTTCTACTTATGTTAATCATGATAAACTTGCCGAACCCGGAACAAAAAAAACAACTACTTTATTGAATGGAGGAATGGATGTTAAATACGGCATCAACCAGGCTTTTACTTTAGACATGACCCTGATACCGGATTTTGGACAGGCGATCAGCGATAACCGGGTATTGAACCTTAGTCCGTTTGAACAACGCTTTAGTGAGAACAGGACTTTCTTTACAGAAGGCACAGAACTTTTTAGTAAGGGAAATCTTTTTTACAGCAGGCGCATAGGCAGAATAGGAGGCCGGCCACTACATTATTATGATGTAAACAATCAACTTGGTGCAAATGAATCAGAACTGGAAAATCCAAAGCAGGTTAAATTGATCAATGCTACTAAAATAAGCGGTCGTACGCAAAAGGGCCTGGGTATTGGTATTTTAAATGCAATTACCAATTCACAACATGCCATTATTGGAAATACAATAACCAATGGAAAACGCAATTTTGAAACCGAACCACTCACAAACTATAATATTTTTGTGTTGGATCAGACCCTTAAAAACAACAGCAGTATTTCTTTTGTTAACTCAAACGTTTTACGCAATGGAAATGATTATGATGCCAATGTGAGTTCTTTGTTGTTTGATCTGAATAACAAGAAGAATACCTGGAATGTAGGCGGAAGCATCGGAATGAGTGCTTTGCTGAATAAGGATGGAAAGGATATCATTGGGTACACTCATAACTTATATTTTGGTAAAACAAGCGGCCGTTTTAATTTCAATGCCTGGCAGGAGCTGAGCAATGATAAGTATGATAAAAGTGATCTCGGGTATTTTACAAACAACAATACCATGGACCAGGGCTTGTGGATGGGATATAACTGGACGAAGCCCGGGAAATGGTATAACCAGTTGCGGATAAATTTCAATGGATGGTATAGCAGGTTGGTATCACCGTTAGATGCTTTAAAAGGGAAAAGCAGGATGTACCAGGGAGCCGGATTGAATTTTAATGCAAATGCACAAACAAAAAAACTCTGGTGGGTGGGTTTGAATATCAACGGCGGACCTGGTAACAGTGATTTTTATGAGCCAAGATCTCCCGGCAGGGTCTTTGTCAATAAAGGAAGAATAGGGATGTACGGATGGTGGGAAAGCAATTCTGCAAAGAAATTCTCATGGGGAGGGAATTTTTTTACAGGAACAGGAGGTGTATTTAAAAGAGTAAGTTTTGATTATGGCCTGTTTGGAAAGATCCGGTTTAACAGCAAATTCTCTGTAGACCTTTCTGTTAACAGTGAAAATGCAAAAAACCAGCCGGGGTACGCATTTTCAACCGGCCCGGATATAGTTTTCTCACGCAGGGATGTGCATTCAGTTTATAATACGCTGAATATAAAATACAATTTTACAAACAGGATGGGACTTACTGTCAGTACACGTCACAACTGGACAAAGGTTACGCCAAGCCAATTCTATTTATTGAATGTGAACGGTAACCTTGAACCTACTTCCCTTACGCAAAATGTTGATCAGAATTACAATTACCTGTCGGTGGATATGGTTTATACCTGGCAGTTTGCACAAGGAAGTTTCTTAAATATTGTATGGAAAAAGATAGGGGAGGATTTCAGGTATGGGGATGATTCAAGATCAGTAATCAGTAAAAATTACCTGCATAACCTTGGGAATACCACTTCCGGAAAAGAATTGAACAGTTCAGATCTGAACAGTTTATCGTTGCGGGTTATTTATTTCATTGATTATCTAACGGTAAGAAATAAATACCGGAACAGGAATAAGCAATCACAATCCAATCTGTAAATTTATTTTCCTGTTCGAAAAGAGCAGCAAATAAAAAGCCGTCGCATATTAAAGCGACGGCTTTTTTATTTACAATTATTTTTATTTCAACAATCCTTTCGGTACTTCTTTCTCCAGTAGATATTTATAAATGAACTTTGTTTTTAAATTCTGAAAGTGAAGGTTTTTTGCACCTCCCCATCCATGCCGGCCGCCACTGTAGATCATCATTTCAAAATCTTTTTTCAGGTCCTGGAGTTTGCTTGTTAACTGTATGGTGTTTTGTAAATGAACATTGTCATCAATGATTCCATGAACGATTTGTAACATTCCTTTGTACCTGTCTGCATACGTTAATGCCGAACTTTTTTTATAACCTTCTGCATTGTCTTCAAGTGTGCCCATATAACGCTCTGTATAGTGTGTGTCATACAGGCTCCAGTCTGAAACAATGCCACCACCCATACCATGTGTAAAAACGTCGGCTCCATAGGTAAGTGCGTAGGCTGATAAATAGCCACCATAGCTGAAACCGGTGATGCAGATCTTTGCAGGGTCAGCATTGCCGTTATCTATCAGCCATTTGACCATGGTACTGTAATCTTTCATTTCCCAATAACCCAGGTTGTGGTACATATAATTTACACCCTCTTTTCCAAAATGACCACTGGCCCTGTGATCCATGGAAACCTGTATCAACCCTTCTTTTGCATACCATTGCTGGTTGCCAACCAGGTTCCAGTTATCCATTACAGTGCCGGCATTCGGGCCACCATAAATTGAGATCAGAACAGGGTATTTTTTGCTCTTATCCATATTCAACGGCCAGGTAACTTTCATAGGAAGATCATACAAACCATCATCACTTTTTACACGAAGCAATTCTGTTTTTGCAAACTGGTAATCATTGAATTCAGCACCCCTGCAATCACCAAGTTCTTTGATCATCTTACCATTGTTGTCAACCAGTGAGATCTTTGTTGGCGTTACTGAATTGTTGTAAGTTGTAATAAAATAAGATGCATCAGGAGATAAATTGATCACAGCATGGTTGTATTCACCAAAGGTCAGTCGTTGTAATTTTTTTCCATTGAGGGTTACATTATAAAGATCTTTCCTGGCAGTATTTTCACGTCCTCTTGCCGTAAAATAAACAATACCATTTTTTTCATCAATATAGTTAAGGTCTGTAACACTGAATTTTCCGGTTGTAACGGCATTTATTAGTTTACCCGTCATGTCATAATAATAAAGATGCTTCCAGCCGGTAACATCACTGAACAATAAAAACCCTTTGCCATTTTCTAAAAAACTGATACGTTCACCTTCATCATCCAGGTCGATCCATGTTTTTTGTTCTTCGTTGTAAAAAAGTTTTTTGCTTCCGGTTGATGTATTTACATCCCAAATTTTTAAATTATTTTGTTTTCGGTTCATCCATTGAACCAGCAGGCTGCTTCCATCGGGTTTCCAGTAAGGTTGTCCAAAATACTGGTCATCTTTCTGGTTGAAGTCAGCCCAAACAACAGTACCGCCATCGGGCTGTGCTATGCCGACCTTTATTTCAGGATTCTTATCACCTACTTTTGGATACCGCATTGTTTCTAAATAACCATGCTGGCCGGGTCCATCAGTGATGGTAAAAACAGGAACAGGGCTGTCATCTGTTCTGAAAAAAGCAATGTGTTTGCTGTCAGGGCTCCACCAGAAAGAACGGTTTTGAGAACGCCTTCCCAATATCTCTTCAGTATAAACCCAACTGGCATATCCATTTAAGATCACATCGCTGCCATCTGTAGTAAGCCGGGTTTCTTTTTTTGCTGTGATGTCAACTGCATACAGGTCATTGTTTTTTGTATAAGCCACAAATTTTCCATCCGGGCTCATGGTTGCATTTACTTCTTTTGAACTGTCATTTGTAAGTTGAATTTCCAAGTCATTGATCTTAATGAAAAGGTCATTTTTCTTTGTATGAATCATAGGCTTTGCAGCAGCTTTATTCATTTTAGTGTCTGCTTCGGTAGCTTCTTTCTCTTCACCTGTTTTGGCATCAACGATAAAAGATTTCCCTTCTTTTATAAGCAGGAAATGACTGTTGTCTGTCCAGCGAGGAACATTGGGAAGCTGTTGAATAATGGATTTCATTAACCCTTTGAAATACTGGTCATCGGAAAGTTGTTTTTGTTGTGCACTGGTTGCAAAACAACAAACCAATAATAAATTGAATAAAGAGGCCTTTTTTACAAAGTGTAACATGCTGGTGATTTTTTTGATTGAAATTACAAGATAGTTTTTTTGGTAGAAATGTAGTCTCAAAATTGATGAATGGGAATAAATTCCTTTAATAAAAAAGCACTGGTATTCAATAACAGTGCTTTATATAAATTTTATTTGTAATTATTATGGATTGTTCTCGGGCCGCATCATCGGGAAAAACAATACATCCTGGATGCTGTGCTGATTGGTGAGAAGCATACAGATACGGTCAATACCGAATCCTATACCACTGGTTGGCGGCATGCCATATTCCAATGCTCTTAAAAAATCATGGTCAATGAACATGGCTTCATCATCACCACGTTCCATTAGTTTTGCCTGTTCTTCAAAACGGTCACGTTGTTCTATTGGGTCATTTAATTCACTGTATGCATTGGCAATTTCTTTTCCGTTTACCATCAGTTCAAATCGTTCTACCAACCCGGGCTTGCTTCGGTGCTTTTTTGTAAGCGGGCTCATTTCAACCGGGTAATCTGTAATAAAAGTAGGTTGTATGTAATGGCTTTCACATTTGCCGCCAAAGATCTCATCAATCAGTTTTCCCTTTCCCCATTTGGCATCTGCATGTATTTTTATTTTATGGCAAACTTCCCTGATCCCTTCTTCATCCATTTCGCTGATATCAAAACCTGTATGTTCTTTGATGGCATCAAACATCGTAATTCTTTTGTAAGGAGCTTTGAAGCTGATCTCTTTATCAGCCAGCATAACAGATGCAGTTCCGTTTACTGCAATGGCAGCTTTCTCTAACATTTGCTCGGTTGTATCCATCATCCATTCATAATCTTTGTATGCAACATAGAACTCCAATACGGTGAATTCAGGGTTGTGTGTACGGTCCATTCCCTCATTGCGGAAATTGCGGCTGAATTCATATACCCATTCAAAGCCACCTACGATAAGCCTTTTCAGGTACAATTCATTGGCAATACGCATATACATCGGCACATCCAGCGCATTGTGGTGTGTTGTGAATGGTCTTGCAGCTGCTCCCCCCGGAATGCTTTGTAATACAGGCGTATCAACTTCCAATGCGCCACGTTCATTTAAGAATTCACGGATGGCATTCATCATTTTAGTTCTCTTAATAAAAACTTCTTTAACCCCGGGATTTACTATAAGGTCGGCATAACGCTGGCGGTAACGAAATTCCGGATCAGTGACCTCGTCAAATGCCTCTCCGTCTTTTTCTTTAACGATGGGGAGTGGACGCAGTGATTTTGTAAGAATAGAAAACTCTTTTACATGTACCGAGGTTTCACCTGTCTTTGTTGTAAAAACATAGCCTTTTATTCCAACGATATCGCCGATATCAATCAGTTTTTTCCATACGGTTTGATACAATGTCTTATCCTCGGAAGGGCAAATGTCATCCTGTTTGATGTAAAACTGGATCTTTCCGGATGAATCCTGCAATACGGCAAAATTTGCTTTTCCCATGTCACGTACACTCATGATACGGCCAGCCAAACATACGTCAGCAAATGCTTCTTTATTTTCTTCTCCTTTATAATTTTCCTTGATAAAAGCAGCATTTGAATTTACGGGATACAGCGCTGCAGGATAAGCATCTATCCCCAGTTTCTTTAATTCTTCCAGTTTTTCCCTGCGGATGATCTCCTGCTCTGATAAATGTTGTGTACTCATATAAATGATGCCTGATACTTTTTTAGCCTTATCGGGCAGCAAAGGTAATTGTTGTAAAGCAGGCAAACAAGGGGGATGATCAACAGAGATTTGTTTTGTCCTGGTTGGCTGACCAATGATTTTGATTTTCAGACATGTATTCTATCTGAGATTTGAAAAAAATCAGAATAATTAGATAGACTGATCAATTTAACGGTTCATTTTTTAAATTGGCAGTATAGTTGTATGTTGAAGATCAAATCAGAAATTATGCGAAAATTATTTACACTGTTATTTGCTACGATCACGCTTTCTTCCTGTGAAGTTTTAAATCAAATTCCAACAACATCCGGAACAGGCATTACAGAATCCGAGGCGGCGCAGGGCATCAAAGAAGCATTGGGCCAGGGATTGGGCAAAGCCGTCTTTCAATTGAATACCACAGATGGATTTTTTAAGGATGCTTTTTATAAGATATTATTACCACCGGATGCCAAAAAAATAGAAAATACTTTGCGTGACCTTGGATTTAACAGCATGGTTGATAAGGCCATCCTTCAAATAAACCGCGGTGCTGAAGATGCTGCAGGATACGCCAAACCCATTTTTATAGATGCAATAAAAGAGATGAGCCTGAATGATGCCATAGGCCTGGTGCGTAATGGCGATACCAGTGCTACTCATTTTTTCCGAGAAAAAACCACAGCGAAACTGATTGCTGCATTTACACCGATCATAAAATCATCGCTTGATAAAGTTGATGCCACAAAATATTATGGCGACCTGGTATCACGGTATAATAATTTCCCGACTACTTTTAGAAAAATAAATCCAGACCTGACGGGTTTTGTAACTCAAAAAGCAACGGAAGCCCTGTTTGACCTGGTGGCAAAGGAAGAAAAAAATATCAGGAATAATTTTGCCGCCAGAACATCGGATATTTTGAAGAAAGTATTTGGCGGGTTGTATAAATAAATAAGAGTACCCGGGAAGTTATTACATTAATTAAAATTTAATAAAATCATTCAACGATTGCTTTTTCTCAGTATAAAAACCATTGCGGTTATTTACCGGAAAAACAAGTGAAAACTTCCTGTTGGTAAATAAGTTGACCAGCATAAATGTGGTACCGCCCACTCCACCGGCAATGAGTGCAGTTGTTCTGCGCCTCCTGTTTTTTGAAGTGGTACCTTCAATGGCTCCCCAAATCAATTCGAAGAAACTGGTTTTGCCATTGTTATCAATATCATTGTTTTGAATAAGCCCTGCAGCCAAAGTAAAACCTAGCACAGCACAACCGAAGGTTCCCAGTAAATTATTATCCTGCCTATTTTTTATACGAATTTCTTTAATTGTGTTAGCCGGAATACTTATTGCGGAATTGTAAACATATCTTTTTTGCGGGCTGATGACAAGTGTTGAATCCAATGTGTACATAACATACCCTTTTATTGTCCCCGAATCTGTAATAACTGTTGATCTGTAATGTAGTTTTTCATTTGGTTCATATTGGGCAATGCTGAACAACGGGCAGATTAGTAATAATAAAAACAGTTTCATTTTAACTTATTTAGAGATAAATCAAAAATGAATTTCAAAGGTAAAAAAACTTTTAGTATGTCTTTAGTTGTTACGGGTTTCAGCAGCTTTACGCCTAAACATCTGCCAATAATATCTGCCATGCCTCTGTAACTTTCCCATTGTCTAA
>JAYSWW010000324.1:0-9698 GCA_043717805.1 Ferruginibacter sp. | reverse complement strand
GGTTTGTCTGTCCAGCTGTAACTTATAAAAACAACTTCTTTATACCGCACCTCATTTTTTTTTGCTGTATTGTTTGCAATACACGCTTTAAAAATACTTCCAATAAAATCAATGGAATCTTTATAAGAAATTTCCTGGTCCGGTTGCGGCTGTTCACTGCCGATAGGAATCACTTTTGTATCATTCAATAAAAGAAAATTCTTCAATTCTTCATCATGCATGGTGGTATCACAGGCAACGTATTTGGCTTTGCGGCTGCCCTTAAACCTTTCTTTTGATAATATGCGAATGAAAAACCGCATGAACCAATCCGGGAAACTACTCCCAAGCATCAGAATATTCTTATGGCTTATCGCATCAAACAGTTCCTTTGCAAATGTATCGGAACCGTTTTGCAGCATGTAAACATATTCCAGCGACTGTTCGTCTGTTATGGCAAAATTATATCCTGCAATATTTCCCATCAGGTTATAGATCCTTGGCAAAGCGGGATCGTTCCTGTAATTAGGATCAACAGCAGGTACAGGAATGGAAAAATTGAAAGATTTGTTTATATGCCTGCCTTCAACCTTAAATGCCCGGTCAATGAAATCATCAATATTGACTGTGATAAAGGTATCAAATCCGGTTATCCGGATCAGGTCCAAATAGGGTTCAAGAATGACCTGGTCATCTGTTAGTGAAATGATTTCTTTATTGATGGCATTGCTGATGTTATTTTCTGAGATCTTCTGATCCAGAAGATTTAAAGTTACTTTATTCAATACCGGTGGCAAGGTCATTTCTTTCCTGATGAAAAGATCCCATAACTTAATAGCAAGATATTTATAGAGGTTTATCCGGATATGATCTCCTTCTTCCGTACCGGAATCTTTATATAATTTGAAATTGGCAGAATTTGAAACACTGTCCTTTGATATCTTAATAAACGAAAGATCATTGCCGATCACGGGTACAGTTTCCTTACCCTGGATGCTGTATATAAACTCGTTCCAGTTGAAATCAATTTCCATAATAATAATGCCAGGTTAATTTACGCAAAAAATATTTCACTTTAAAGATAAATGCAATTTTTTACTTGCCAGGAAATACCATTGCTTCATCCTGATCAAAATAATATGCTTTAAGTTTTGCTGATGATTTTAAATTTCAAACTAATTTTCTTTGTCTTTATTTTCATTTGCAATCAATGATTTTTTCAATACTGGCCAGGCATCGTGTTCCTTGTTTAAAATATTTTCTACCCTGGTAACAAAAAGCACTTCTTTATCAACACCCGGCCCGGCATACTCGCCCACGTTGAACTGGTAATAATAAAATTCCGGTTTCAGTCTTTCAATGGTGCTCCGGTAGCTTACCCAAAGCTCCTGGTACTGAAAAGTTTTTAATGCAGCAGTGAGTATTGTAACCAATGCAGAACATGCTACAATAATATATTTCATTTTAAATCCCTCTGAATATGGCAAAGCTGCAAGAATGGTTGTAAGGGTTGAAAAAATGATCAGCGTCCACTGGAATAATTTGTATTTATCCTGGTTTTTTGCAGAAGCTTTTTCGTAATAATTTATCTGGTCATGGTATCTTTTTTCAAGGTATTCGTTAAAAACGGATGCTTCCATAATAATTAATGATTTGATGAAAGAAAATAATTTTATTCAAAATGTTGTTTTTCTATTTTATCCGATGCAACCACCCCTATTTTATATAACAACTCCCTGTTTTGAGCATTGCTCATTTCTATGAGACATGACACATCATTTTCATTGAAAGAACCCAGCCCTAAACCATTCAGATCTTTTAAAGTTATGGGAAAATTATAACGTAAATATTTTATCATAGGCTTTCCGGCAACATAATCACCTTTCATAGTTCCCATCTCTCCATCCATAACATCGGCTGTGGGTGAATTGGACAACCATTGCAACACTACCCTGTTTTGCCAGCTTGCATCCTGCATAAGCATATCAGGTATATTGGATGCCCAGGTGCCGATCCAGGCGTCTTCTATTTCACCTACTAACTTGTGGTAGACACTGAAACCGGTTCCGACAGAAACTATGGATATTTTATCTTCTCCCATATCCCAATGAAATGGAAATCCTTTCAATGTGGCAACCATCAATAAGGTCAATGCAGGATTGTTTGCCATACTAACTCCACCATCAACAAATGCTGCCCGTTGATCATTTCCCACATCGATCATTTGCGGAGCGAAATAAGTAGGAGCTGCACTGCTGGCACGTACAGCTTTCCACAAAGGAACATCCTTGTTTTTCCCATGTTCAGAATTAAAATATTTTCCCTGCGGATGATTGATCAGTGGCCAGATACTATTGGTGTCGGCCCGTTTTGCAACAATGCAAAGTCCTGTTCTGATCTTATCGCTTTCCAGTGTAATTTCTCCAAATGCGCCTTTTAAACATTCTTCCAATGCACGATAATCATATCCTGCTTTTAAAAATTTTGCAGTTTCCCATGGTTTCCACCAATCCCTTTTCTGACCAAATATTTTTCCACCCAGGTCCATGTACATTTTAACGATATCATCAACACACATCCCGATTGCCAGAGATGAAGCAATGATTGATCCAGTTGAAGTTCCACCGATCAGATCGAAATGGTCTGAAAGCAAATAATCACTTCCATATTTTTCCCGAAGAATTGTTTCTATTTTTTTCAGGTAGCCCAATGTCAATGCTCCTCTTATTCCACCGCCATCCAGTGAAAGGATCCGTTTTGGCCCGACTGCAGGATCCAGGTGTTCTTTGAAAGTTCTTTTCATGATTGATCAGGTATTTATCTGTGAAAAAATATTTTTAATTTTCTCTTTTTGTTCTTCATAAGAATTCATTGCAAACGCATCGTTTCTTTTTTCTGACAATGCCCTGGCTTTTTCTTCATATTCCTTCATCCCGGCCTCATAGTTCTTATAATTATATGCTTCAGCGATGGATAACAATACCCATACTGCATCTGTTGTCTCAGGGAATCCTGCCCCCGATTCAAGTTTATTGCAAATTTCTAAAACCGTATTCCTGATATAATCTGCCTTTAGTTTTAAATCCTCCCATTCTTTTCCCTGGGATTTAAGCATCCCCGTCTTTTTATATAGCATGAATGCTGTATTGATCCCGTTGTAATAATCCTGCTTTAACTGGAAGCCTTTTTCATAAAATTGTAAAGCAGTATCAAGGTAACTGATGTCGTTCGTAAGCTCATTGAGGCGTTTGTGAATGGCTCCGCTTAAGCCGATAACTTCAAGGTCCTGGCTTTGTTGCGGATTCAATTCTTCCAGGATGGTCCTGGCTTTTAACAATGCTTCCTGTTCATTGGGCTTTTTCATTTTATAAACAGATAAGGCCTGCCTGCAAATAATAAAGGTCAAATTGTCTTTGAGGGTCATATTACTTTTTGCAAATTCCTTTGCCCTTGACAACAGTTCAAGAGCTTTTTCAAAATCCTTGTTATTTTTGGCAGTTTCGGCATCCGACATGATCGTTGCAAAAGATTCACCGGTTAAAGCACCCGGATTGCTGACAGCTTCAGTATTCTGAACGAGATCCTTTTTCATTGCATCTTCCAAAAAAGTAAATACCGGGCTGTCTGTTATACCCGGATCCTGTTTCAATATTGCATTTACCAAATTAGTTAACACATTTCTGAAGCGGTCAACCTCTTTAAAAGGAATTCCTTCTTCTGAATGTGCATATTGCTGAACAACAAAATGATTGATATCAAAAGGGATATTGCTCATCTGTTCTTTTTCACAGATCATTATGGTGTGTTTAGGCTTCAAGGCATGCCTTACACCCAGTTCCCACAATACATTTGCATTGAGAGTAGAAATATCAACAACAACCAGTTCAGCATCTTTTATTTCCTGAAGCATAAGCTTGTCAATACTCCCGCTCAGGTTTTTATCTATAGCCCTGTAACATGGAATTCCCAATGCATCAAATACCGGTTTGATCATCAGAGTAAAAGTTTCATCCAGGTCCAATACCCTGACTTTCCCATTGGCATAGCTGGTTTTTTTTCCGTAACCGATGATGACAAAACAACTTATTTCTTTTCCCATTATTTTCTTTTAAAAATTCATTTTACCTAATCGTAGTTCAATTTATTGGTTTTATATCACCACAATATTTATTTTTTGGCCGCTTTATTACGGGATAAATTTTTAAGTACTTGCTTTTTTACTGCTTTGGGTTTAGCCGGAATTGATTTTCTTTTTTTGGAAATTGCTTTTGTAAAAGCTTCTTTTAACTGCTTGATATTTGCTGATAAATTTTCAATATTTTCTTCGTCCCCACTGTTTATTTTTTTATCAAAAACAAATGATGCCCGTTTATTTATTGTAGATAAAGCATATGTTAAAAACTGGATATGCTCAATTTCGGCTGCCCTTTTCCCGGCTGAACCTGCTTTTTTCCAGATGAAGTTGAAGTCATTGGTAACTTCATCCCAGTCATTGTTTGCAAGGTTTGGCTTTTCACCTAAAAGCAGTTTACAAAGTTTGATGTTAATTGATGCTACAATATTCCAGTAATCCAAATTACCTGTTCCGATTTCGCTCTCTATTTTTTGTTGCAGCCTTTCAAGTTCCTGTTTTGCATTGGCTTTTGTCCTTAATTTAAAACGCTTACCCGATATAGAATATTCAGCTCCCCATTCTGCGGACCCGCTTAATACAAGAATGGATTCGATTTCTATGGCATTTGTAATGGAATAAGTTTCGTTTTTATTCCCTGCCTTTTTACTTGCAAGCCCGTATGAGTATGAAGCTAATTTAAATGCTTCCTTCCTTTGTGATTCATCAGCGGCCAACATGGCTTTTCTTTTGTAGGAACTACCCAACAGGTTTAGCCTTTCTGCTGTTTCACCAGCATTGCGTAAAATCTTTAAGTCATTAATAACGGCATCGATTTCGTTGATGGCTTTTTTATGATTTTTAGGGTTGTTGCCGGCAAAGTATTCCCTTATACAAAGCTTGGCCCGGGCATTGCAGAATTTTTCCATACATGAAAATGAAAAATTTGCTTTTTCCAATCCCAACAATAATTTAAATTTATCTACAGATTCCGGATACATAACCATTTCAAGATAGATCAATGCTTCTTTTTCTGTAATGTCAGCATTTCGCAAATTTTTTGCCTCAACTTCTTTTATGATAATTTTCAATTTATCTACTACTTCCTTTTTTGAAAGATTTCCTGTGTCAAGCTGGTTTAATAAATTTTCGAGATCTGTTTCAGCCTGTTCAGATGTTAAATAGCCATCAACATCTTTTTTATCATACGTTTTATCGTTTTTAAATTTATAAAAAGGATCTCCATAACATTGGTAAGCTCCCCATGTATTATTTCGTTGCTTGTAATCGTCGTAAATTTTCTTCCTTGCTTCTTTAACTGCATCACCAAAAGTATATCCGTCAAACATTTTTGTATAAAATATTTCTGCAAAATCAGATGCTGCGGAATCATCTACTGCCCATCCGGCTACAACAACGGCTTTTACACCGATCTGTATCAATTGTGTTCCTATGTTAGCAGCAAGTTTATACCTGTCTTTAAAATATTTTTCAAAACTGGCATTCACTTTACCGAGATGGCAGCAGTTGACAAAAACAAGTTCCGGCACTACCGGCATCTGCTCTATATCAAACACAGAAAGAAAAACATCGTCTCCGATCACCATACCTGATTTTTGAGGTATCTCGGGGTTATACACGCCATGGCCTGCAAGGTGCATGATCTTATATTCATCGCAAAAAACACTTTTCACAATTTCCCCGGCTGTTTTTGCGATCAACGCATTGGTTGTATACCCTTTCTTCCTCATTGTTTCATCAACCCTTATTCCTTCATCCCTGGCACCCGGCAACTGGTTTATAAAGCCATTCAGCAACGGATCTGCTACAATAAGCACTTTCTGTCCAATAACTCTTTTTATGGCAGATATTGCCCTGTATTCGCGGATTGATAATTGCCGAACCATACCTGCATTGATACAAAGTGGTTTTGCGTTAGCCGTATTATCCTGTAAGAGTTCCCATGGATAAGCTGCAGAGGCTTCATTCAATACCCAGGTGATATTACCTTTTCTTTTCAACCGGTCTTTAAAATCATTGGGTATCATCAGTTCAAATAAAGTTTTTGCCGTACAGTCATTCCAACTGTTCCGGGTAGATATTTCTTCAATAAAAAGGTCTATAAGCTGAGTACCTGCAAACAGTTCCTGCTCTTCTTCCCTTGCCATATTTGTACTTGCGCCGAATAGCAGACTGTTCATTTGCTTGTCGCCTTTTTTAATATTTATAAGTTTTACAGATATCCTGTTCCACCATTCTTCGGAAGTATCAGTTGGCAAACGTTTTTTTGCGCCAAGCAATTCCCTTATTTTTTTATTGCTTAAAAATGCATTGTATGTATTTGTTTCTGCAGATTCTATTTTTCTAAGTGCATAAAGGCAACTCAATGCCCTGTCACGGTATAGTTCTGTAAATTCAACATTGCGTATGAGTTTTATTGCTTTGCCGTTACCGGATGCCGGATTGTTATTCAACAATGCCTGAATTTTTGAATTTGCATTGTTAATACCTTCCAGGATCGCTTTTACCGAACTCTCAATTGTCAATCCACCATAACCAGAACCAATAATCAAAGCAGATATTCCAAGTTCTTTATTATCATTTGGTAATTCTTTTACCAGAAGCAGGTATTTCGCTACCGCTTGTTCCACTGTTCGTGCAAGCTGGAAGGCTGTAAAATTGCCCTGCTCACCAAGCCCTACAATAATAGCGCCAGGGATACGGTCAATATTTTTATTTCCAATTACAATTTCATGCGTGCAAATTTCCCCCGGATAAACACCTAACTGGTAGCTCTCAGAAAGCTTCTTGTTTAAATTCATATTAACAGCTTTCTCAGCATATAATATTTCATCGTTTAAGAAATGGCCAGCCAGCACCGGGTAAGTTGTATATGCAAGATCACCATTGCTTACACACACTTTAAGCGGTACTTTTGTAGTAGTTTTTTCCTGTTTATAGCTGATGCCGAGTAAGGTATTTTTTATTCCTTTTTCTGAAAAATCAAAATTAAAATTTTCAACCTGAGGTGTAGATTTTTTTTGTTCGCCTCTTGCAACAATGGACGGTTTAATTTTAGACAGTCGTGAAGTACTTCCTTTTTCAATAATTTCTTCTATGCCATCAAAAATACTGTCGTCACAGGCAAGTGCACCGTGTGATACCGGGACATAATATACATTCCCTTTTGCCGCCACCTGGTGTGGTATGCCCGAATCCCATGTAACGCTTTGGTCTCCTTCTTCGGTATATAAAAATACAAGTTCTTTTCTAGGGGGAATTTCATCTTTGAAATAACCGCATGGAGTAGACTTGTCTTTTCCGGCAATGTAAATGATCTTATCATAATCGATCGTGTCTTTTTTTGCAAGAATATTTTCCCTGTATTTTTCAAACACATCAAGGTCATCTTTTTCAGGTATCGGCCAGTCATTTTTTCCTTCTGCTTTTCGCATCTCATCCCAAACAGATTGTTTCGAAAAATCATTTTCCTTATCTGTTGTGAGAGGAAGTAAGCTTAATATTCCGGGGAATTTTCTGAAAATATTTACCAGGTCTTTCTTATTGTGAAAAGGATCAATCATGTTCAGTGAATTGATGATTGAATCCTGGCCGTATAAAACGGTCAATATTCTGTGAGAGCCACCCAGTGGTGCTCCCAGAAACAACAACCGGAAATCTTTTGTTGCATTTAGTATTTGCCAAGTGTTTGAGTAATTGATGATAAAATCACGTACTAGAACGCCGCCCATTGAGTGGCCAATAATTTTTATTGGTTGTTTGTAATCAAGCAACTCAATTATTTTATCATTGAATTCAGCAGCACATTCATTCAATTGTTTTCGCCAGTCATAGGGAAATATAACCACATCATATGCAGCATCCAATCTTTTTTTAAGACTGTTATAAGAAGTTTTTACAACAGACCTTGGTTCAATATTATCACTGCCATCGTAATCAATTTTTTTAAGTCCGCCTTTTAACATCCCCCAATAATTTAACCAAAGCCTTTTATCTTCATCGTACAAATTGGAACCCATAATACCGGGAAGTAATACAACAATTGGTTTTTTACCTGAAGGTGGAACAGAATTGGGAAATAATTCACCATGGTCAAGCCCCCTGTCTGATGCAGGTATTTCAGTTTGTAGTGAATACAAATAACCCGGAATTGATTTTCCCGGATCTGTAGCCAACGCATAAGAGATGGCTTCCCTTGAACTATTGTTCAAAAAATAATCCATGTGGTTTACATGCCCTCCCTCTTCAAAAAAATATTGTATTTCACCTTTCCTGGATACGCCCAGATACATTGAATCTGTATTTACAACCCAATCATTTCGTTGCCAATAAAACAGGTTTGAAAGTATTGTTGCCAGCCCTTTCATACTAAAACTGAATTTTCCATCGCCTGCAATTACTGCAAGTGGATCAGCATTGATTGAGTTTTCTTCACTCTGATCATTCAATATTTTAATAAAAGCAGAAGAAGGACTTTGAGCTTCAACTCCCGGCAACACATCTGCTTTGTCCTTTGTTTTAATTGCTTCTGATATCAGTTCTTTGAATGTATCTATAAACGGATTTGCTTCACCTCCGAGAAGGTTACCCAGCACATTAAACATAATGTCCAGTCGTTTAGAAGCAAGTATTGTTCCCGCTGCCGGGCAAGCAACCCGTATAAATCTCGAAACGTTTATTTTTTTTGTTTTGAATAACTCGTTCAATGCCCTGATACAATCAGCATCATTATTTCTGCCTTCTTTTTCAAGCATGGCAATATTGGTTGCCGAAAAACCAACCGGTTTTGTTTTATCAATACTGCTGTACTTTGATAATATATCCCCCACAATTCCGCCACGTGAATGGCTGATGATGTGCAATTCTGCTTTGTCGGGTAACAAGCCTGCTAATTTTACAACATTCAGCAATGGGCTTTCAGTAAGCGTTCTGTGTTGAAATGCAATCACATTATCTCCATACCTTTCATATATATTATTCCATTCAGTTGCATCTTTTAGTCTAATGAAAGCACCTCTTGTATCAGAATTTGTTCCATGTATGAAAAGCAGGAATGGTTTATCGGATCTTTTTCCGTCAAATTTTGAAAAATTAAAATCCTTATTTAGCCTGAACAGGGCGGCGCCGTCCTCGAGGTATTTTTTTTGCGAAGTTTCTGTTTTCAGATCAGGATATTCATCAAGACCGTGCATAAGGTGCTTATCATCCAGCCGCTTCGCCACAACGCCGATTCCTGCAGAAACAGTTTTTTTTGCAAACACTTTGATTAGCTTTAATGCAATATCCCCCACTATCCCTCTTTCAGCAGTACCACTTTGAAGTGAAGTAGGCAATTCAAATCCACCAACATTACCGGAACGGTCAATATCATCTTTTACACCCGGAAATAATTCATGCATTGTATACATATCGCATTGCCAGGTAGTATTATCACTGAGAGTGAACTCATATTGTTTGTTTTCGCTCAGGTCAATTTCCTTCTTTTCACCTGCATCACGGGTTGTGCTGAACTCATATGCCTCGATTAGCTGTAAATCGGGGGATCCTTTTTCGGTTGTGTCCTTTATATCTTTTCCATAAAGGATCA
>JAYSWW010000323.1:0-3796 GCA_043717805.1 Ferruginibacter sp. | reverse complement strand
GCGGTGCCGTTGGTTATGCCGTAGATTATAAATTGAATTCATCATCAACCTGGACAAGTTTCTCTACTGCACAAACAGGAACATCAGCCAATCTTTCTAGTTTAACTGCTTCTTCTTTGTACGACTGGAGAGTAACCACAAACTGTTCTTCCGGCTCAAGTACTGCCGCTGCGGCACAGTTTACAACCACTGCTGCTTCAACATGCTCTACTGCTTTTGAACCAAATGAAACACAGGCAACAGCAGCAGCGATCACTTCAGGTGTTACAAATTCTGCTGCCATCAGTTCGGCAACAGATATAGATTATTATAAGATCACTACAACGGCTACCAGCAATATTGTTTACAACCTGGTTGGCCCTTCGGGTGTGGATTATGACCTGTATGTGTACAACAGTGCGGGCACACAGATCGGCTCCGGAGCAGGAACAACTGCAACCGAAACAGTTTCTTTAAGCAGCCAGGCAGCAGGCACTTATTATATAAAAGTGATCGGATACAATGGAGCCAACAGTGCAACATGCTATACCATAAAAGCAACGTCTACAACTGCAACAGGTTGTCAAAGTGCATATGATGTAAGTACAAACGGTACTACAGCAGGTGCTGCTGTTATTCCTTTCAATACAAACATAACAGGCCTGATCAGCCCAAGTGCTGATATTGACAATTATAAATTTGTGATCACAACCGGCGGAACTATAACGGTTACACTTACCACTTTACCGGGTGATTACGATCTAAAGTTATTGAACAGTGCAGGTACACAGGTTGGTATTTCTCAAAACGGAAGCACCACCAGTGAAACCATTGGTTACACTGCAGCAGCAGGCACCTATTATGCACAGGTTTATGGATACAATGGTGCTAACAGTGCTACTGTTTGCTATACATTAAAAGTACAATTGGGTACTGCAACTAAAGAAGCCAATCCTGTAGTTGCTGAAAATGCAATTGTAAAAATTTATCCAAACCCGGTTTCGAATATGCTCAATGTTAGTTTACTGGGTATGGTAAGTAAACAAAGTGTTTTGCAGATCGTTGATGCCAAAGGAACCATGGTTATGGAACAAAAAGTAGTGAACAATCCCCAGGCTATTGACGTTTCAAAGCTTGCAAAAGGCGTTTACATGATCAGGGCTTATAATGGAGGAGCAGTCATTACATCTAAATTTGTAAAAGAATAATATACTGCATCTGATAGAAAAAGCCATCCTGTTATGCAGGATGGCTTTTTTGTTGAAAGTGGCCAGACCACTTCAAAGTTTATTCTCCTTTAGAAATAATTTGCAAAGTGGTCAGGCCACTTCAAAGTTTATTCTTCTTTAGATATAATTTGCGAAGTGGTCAGGCCACTTCAAAGTTTATTCTCCTTTAGAAATAATTTGCAAAGTGGCCAGACCACTAATCCTTCAATTGTGCACATTCCCTGCACCTGGGTTCATAAATATCTTTTTCACCCAATAAGACCTGTCCGCCGCCGGCAACTTTCCGGTAGCTGATGTTGGCAATATTGCCGCACTTCATACAAATGGCGTGCAGTTTGGTAATGTAATCTGCTTTGGCTAACAGGTTGGGCATTTGGCCAAATGGGTTACCAAGGTAGTCCATATCAAGTCCTGCAACAATTACCCTGATACCTCTTAAAGCCAGTTGTTCACATACATTGGCGATCTCTGCATCAAAGAATTGTGCTTCGTCAATGCCCACCACATCTACATTCTGTGCAAGTAATAAAATGGTTTGTGAACTGTCTACCGGCGTTGATTGTATGGCATTGGTATCATGGCTGACTATTTTCTCTTCGTCATAACGCGTATCGATTGCGGGCTTGAAGATCTCTACTTTCAGGTTTGCGATCTTTACCCTTTTCAGCCGGCGTATCAGCTCCTCGGTTTTTCCGCTAAACATACTACCACAGATCACTTCAATCCAACCCCTTCGTTCGCCTTTAAAATTCGGTTCTATAAACATTAAATAAAATTTTTAAAATTGTGTTTGTAACTTTAGCACGTTACGTGCAAAGATTATAGTTTCCGGCCATAGGACAAAACATAATTTTGTGCACGTATTCAGCCTTTATTATTAAATCTAACAATATGGACCGGGTGGAAACCCTCTGTAAAAAACTGCAGGAACAATTATCGCAAAATGCATCTGTGGATCAGCTTTTACTGACCGTTCAGATGTTGCAGTCGGAATTGATGCACATAAAAACAAACACGCAATCTGCCGGTACGGATCAGGCGGTGTCCATACACATGCCGGCTAATTTTGAAAAACCTGCTGACCTGGTTATCATACAGGAAGAAAAAATCATAGAAGTATTACAGGTTGACGAGGCAGAACTGGAAGCAGAACTGGAAGAAATAAAGCGAAATGTAAAAACAAGGGAACAGATCGGTGCCCATAACAAACCAACATTGTTATTTGATCCTGTTGAAGATATACCAACACTGACTCACCAGGAATCTGTAAAGGATAAACAACAAAGAGAAATACATGAATCAATTGCAGGGGAAAAGAAAGCTTCGTTGAATGATAAATTAAAACAAACCAACCTCGAATTAAGTGACAGCTTGCAGGAAGTTCCTGTAAAGGATCTTAAGAAAGCGGTGGGAATCAATGACAGGTTCCTTTTTATAAAAGAACTTTTCAGGGGCGATGAAGTGATGTACGAACGCAGCATCAAAACAATCAATGGTTTTTCTATTTACCCCGAAGCAGAATACTGGATAAAAAGAGAGTTGAAACTAAAGCTTGCCTGGGATGAAACCAATCCTGCCGTAAAACAATTTGATCAGTTGATCAGAAGACGGTTTCTTTGAATATGCTCAATGATCTTATTGGTTGCCCCCCTGTTGGAATACACATAATCTTTTGATGCTTTGCTGCATCTGTTCAATGCTTCATTATCACTAAACAGGCTGAAAAGAGCGGCCTCCAGTTCCAATGGTCCGTTAACACTGACCGCTCCGCCACATTCCACCAATCCTTTTGCTTCAGCATATTTTTCATATACAGGCCCAAATAAAACCGGCTTGCCGTAAACAGCGGCTTCCAGTACATTGTGCACGCCTTTGCTGCCAAAACCGCCGCCTACAAATGTTACATCTGCATATTGGTATAATTTTGAAAGCATACCTATATTGTCAATGATCAGCACCTGTGAAGATTGCATTGAATTATTTTTTTCAGAAAGCTCAGAATACAACAATGAGTTGTTAAATTCTTTTTTTACATCCATTAAATTGTTTTCAACAATTTCGTGTGGTGCGATGATGAATTTTATTTCCGGGTTTGCCTTTACAAAATGAAGCAATTCTATTTCATCCTCTTCCCAGGTGCTGCCAGCTACCAGTACTCGATTGATTCCGATAAATTCTTTTATATACTTTACGGGTTCTCTTTTTTCTGCAATTGCGATCACCCTGTCAAACCGGGTGTCGCCAGCCAATGTGATATTTTCCTTTATCCCGATCGATGCAAGCAGTGTTATGGATTCATCATCCTGTAAAAAAAGCCAGTCAAAACGGGAAATCATTTTTTTCCAAATACTGCCATACCATTTAAAGAAAGGCTGGCTTTTCCTGAAAATACCCGATACCAGCAATACAGGAATATGCCTCTTTTTCAATTCAGCTAAATAATAATACCAATATTCATATTTCACCCAAAGTACCAGGGAAGGGTTCAACTCGTCTATTAATTTTTTTGCATTCATCACATGATCGGCAGGGAGGTAAAAAATGAAGTCAGCACCGGAATAATTTTTCATAACCTCGTATCCGCTGGG
>JAYSWW010000322.1:0-3796 GCA_043717805.1 Ferruginibacter sp. | reverse complement strand
CGTACCCGTTGTGAAATATTTTTCCCCGCTACATCATATAAGCAGACCAATATTGGTTGAACAATTAAATTTTATTTTATGAACTACAGTTTTACACTCATCAAATCAAAGGCCGATTGCCAGTCTCTGATCAACATCGCAACCCAGGGAAAAGAAGACCTGGAATTCCGTAAACTCTCACTGGAAAGGCAGCGCAGAAATGCTACCATGACATCGATCGAAGTGGAAACAGAACTACAGTCTGTTAACGCCGAAATTGCCGCACTGGAAAGCGTGATCGCCGGCCTTCCGGAGGGCGCTACAAAAGAAGAAACGATCTTTAAAAAGAAAAAGCTCGAGTACAAATCCTTATTGCTTACTGAGCGTAAGAACAATTATGGGGTGGTTTCTTTGATCGATAAGGAATTCGATATCGGGTGCATTGAAAAACAAATAGAAGAATCGGATGTGTTCATTGCCGCAGTTACGGAGCACATGAACAGCTTATAATTTTTCTGTTTATTTTGGGATCCCCGCCAACAGGCGGGGATCTATTTTTCTGCCCGCCCCTGATATTACCTGGTTATTATTCCAAGCCCAGTTGTTCTTAAAATTATGTGCATCTTTTGTATACTGGCGCAGGCCTCCAGGCCTGTTGCCAACCGTCACTTAAATTCCTACGCCTTGGTGCGTGGCACACGCAACAAGATCACAAATCGAATCATCACTTTGTCTTTATCAGTCATCAATTAATCTTTTGCCCTGTTTCGTATCCTCCCGAAACGGTTATTTTTTTGATAATCTTGTTGCGTGGGGTCACGCACAAGGCATAGGAAAGGAAATAAAATCAATAGATCATCAAATGCCCTATTCTATTTGTAAACTTAAAATCCTATAAGTATCGAAGATATTTACTTGTAAAACCCCGGAAGCGAATTCGGTGTTTTGTTATGATTGACCTAAGACTTGTAAGTTTTTAAAACATTTCAGGTTTTTACAACCGGATATATTTCTAATCCTCTTTTCTGAATCCAATCCTTTCCCGGGGCGTTTGTGGCGGCGTTAATAATTTTTTCAGGTAACTAAATATCAGGGCTATCTGTTCATCATGGTTACCTATTTTCTTTTCCATCTTTTCCAGTTGTAATAAAATGTCTTTGTGTGCCATCAGTAAAGTCCTCATTCTTGTGAATACACGGATGATCTGGATGTTAACGCGTATGGCCGTTGAAGTATTCAATATACTTGAGAGCATGGCTACACCTTGTTCTGTAAATGCCATGGGCATATACCTCGTACCGCCCCAACTTGCCTTATCTGTTGTTAAACTTGAGGTCGCAATTTGCGACCTCAAGTTTTCATATTCACTCCTGGTAAGCAGAAACATAAAATCTTTAGGAAACCTTTCTTTGTTTCTATTTACCTGCTCTTTTAGTCTTTTTGTTTCAACATGATATAGTTTTGCCAGGTCAAAATCCAGCATTACTTTTTGCCCACGAACCAGGTAGATGTTATTTAGTATAATCTCATCGGGGAGGATAAGGGCTTTTGTGCTCTTTGCCATAATGAATAGTTTAGATTGGGTACAATATCAAAACTACTATGCAGAAATTTTCCAACAGCATAAAATAACTAAAGTTTATTTAGTTATACTCTACGCCTTGGTGCGTGGCACACACAACAAGATCACAAATCGAATCATCACTTTGTCTATATTGGTCATCAGTAATTCTTTTGCCCTGTTTCGTATCCTCCCGAAACGGTTATTTTTTTGATAATCTTGTTGCGTGGAGTCACGCACCAAGGCATAGAAATTTTAAGCAAAAAATGTTATCTTTAGGATAGTTAAAATTAATTATGCCGACAGTATTATTTATTTATGGATGGAGACTTTTTTTATTCAAACGAAGGATTAGAACCAATACATATTCATGCTGAAAAGGGAGATATGGAATGTAAATTCTGGTTGTTAATTGATGAAATTGAAATTCGTGAAGCTTTTTCTTTTAATCTGACTCCTACAGCGAAAAAAGAAATTAAAAAAATCATATATCAGCATTTTGATTTGATTATTGAATCTTGGAATGCACATTTTAAAAAATAAAAAATGATAGCAACACATATTGTAGAAGCAGTATCTTTTGAGCAAAATCTTATTTGCTTAAAAATTGACGGAAAATTGATAAAACTCCCCATCAATAAAGTTTCTAAAAAATTAGATTCTGCTAGTGATATTCAAAGAAATCTTTTTACAATCTCGCCATCAGGATATGGAATTCATTGGCCACTAATTGATGAAGATCTTTCAATAGACTCCTTATTGAAAATTGCATAATACCTGCATTAGTGCAACGAGGGGTTAACCCCCCTACGCCTTGGTGCGTGGCACACGCAACAAGATCACAAATCGAATCATCACTTTGTCTTTATCAGTCATCAATAATTCTTTTGCCCTGGTTCGTATCCTCACGAAACGGTTATTTTTTTGATAATCTTGTTGCGTGGGGTCACGCACCAAAGCATAGTTGCGTGGAGTCACGCACCAAGGCATAGAACGACACAGCAAGGCATAGACACGTGCGCTGGTCAAGGTATTACTACTTTCATCAAATGATTTTTATACTTTTATAAACCATTATGATCAATTTATCTCATGCTGAGCATCAAATTCATTGCGTAGAAAATTTTCATGACCTTGTTTCCACGCCATTTCATGGAGCAATCAATGCGATTTGCTGGACCCGTAAACTGCCAGGTGATTTTGCTGAGATTGTAAACAAAGTATCGCTCAGCGAAAATATGGCGGCACTTGATCAGGAGGAGCTTCGTGAACTTCCCTTGAGTGAGCAGGGGCAGATTGCCCGTGAAGTCCTTTTAAATGATTTAAGACTGTTGAAAGCTCATGGCGCATCTCCAATCCTTAACCTGATCAGGTGCTATGAGAGAGATGATGCCTGCACGTTTTTTCCAACGGATGTTTATTCTTTTCATGTAGATCGATCCCCTGTACCAACCGATACATTTTTATGCACTTACTATGGCGAGGCGAGTGAGATATTGCCAAACGCACAAGCAACACAAAAAGTGCTTGTTCCCGAAATACGTGATGAACTCAAAAAACTATATGGTGGACCTGCCTGCCGGCCAGGCAGGGTAGCCGAAGGTTTTGAATCATTTTTATGTGAGCATTTCTTTGATTTGCACTACCTGGCTAAACCTGCCGCAAGCCCTGTGAGCTTAGGCCTGGGTAACTTATGGAGGTTGGCGGTTGATCATCCTGAAAGTGAAGTTTCTCCTTGTGTTCACCGTGCTCCAATGGAAAAAACCGGGCAGCACCGTTTGTTGATGATCTGTTGAATAAAAACCTGCTTCACTATTGCCCCGGTTCTTGTTTTCTGCTGCCCCGTTTCGTGTCTTCACGAAACGGTTATTTTTTTGATAATCTTGTTGCGTGGGGGCACGCACCAAGGCTTAGGGTTTTCAACAGCCGGTAACGTAATATAAATTTTCAAGAAAATCATTGAATCGTGGCTGGTCAAAACCTGCCTGTCGGTAGGCAGGGACCAGGCCACGGCAAGAAAAGTGCTTCCATGATTATTTTTGTAAAGTATAGTGATTTCGTAAGGGAACACATTGAGCCAGTAGGAGTTCTTCTTAAAAAACAGGGGATTTCACTATTATTATTTCTATAAATATGTACTACTTTTATTAATATGTACCAAGATCCGCAATTAAATACTCCAACTACCAGCCAAAACTGGAAGACCAACTATAGCTGGGATTTTTTTCTTTCGCATTCTGGTGCTGATAAAGCGGA
>JAYSWW010000321.1:0-3812 GCA_043717805.1 Ferruginibacter sp. | reverse complement strand
TTAATAATTCCAGGGACAAAAAAATCTCTTTAAAACCAACTTTGCAGCAATTCAAAAAAACCTTACCTTCGCGCCGCTAAAGGGTGAACTGCAAATGGATGGAGCGGCACTTATTTAGCATAATATGAGAGCATAACAATCATAATAAGCCCCAAAACCTTCCAGAAATAAGGTTTTATCTGCAGGGGAGGTTATGCACTTTATAGAAATAATTAAATGAATCTCCTTCGTGTCTCAGGAAAAATTCACAAAAAAATAAAAAGAAATAAAAAAGACGGCACAACAATCAACAAATCAAATTCAACATTAAAATAAAATAAGATAAGATGGCAGATTTACGTTATCAGAGAAACTTTGGAATTGCGGCTCATATTGATGCCGGTAAGACCACTACCACCGAACGTATATTATATTATACCGGGGTTAACCATAAAATAGGTGAAGTGCATGATGGTGCCGCAACTATGGACTGGATGGCACAAGAACAGGAAAGAGGTATCACCATTACCAGTGCTGCTACAACCTGCTTTTGGAATTTCCCTATGGTTCAAAATAAAAAAACACCGGATACCAAACAATATAAATTCAATATCATTGATACACCCGGCCACGTGGATTTTACCGTTGAGGTAGAACGTTCTTTGCGTGTACTGGATGGTTTATTGGCTTTGTTCTGCGCCGTAAGTGGTGTTGAACCTCAGTCTGAGACCGTATGGCGCCAGGCAAATAAATACAAAGTTCCCCGTGTAGGATTCGTTAATAAAATGGACAGGGCGGGTGCTGATTTCTTGAATGTTGTTAAGCAGATCAAAGAAATGCTTGGAGCAAAGGCAGTGCCATTGCAATTACCGATCGGTGCTGAAGATGGTTTTAAAGGGGTGGTTGATCTGATCACCATGAAAGGAATGATCTGGGATGAAGCCGGACAAGGCATGACTTACAATGAAGTGCCGATTCCGGAAGAAATGATGGAAGAAGTGAACGAATGGAGGCAACACCTGATTGAAGCGGTGGCTGATTACGATGATAAATTATTGGAGAAATTCTTTGACGATCCCAATACGATCACTGAAAATGAAATTCATGAAGCGATCCGTAAAGCAACGATCGATATCAGCATCATTCCAATGATGTGTGGTTCTTCATTTAAAAATAAAGGCGTACAAACAGCATTGGATGCAATTGTTCGTTATTTACCGGGTCCTTTGGATATTGAAGCTGTTAAAGGAATCAATCCTGATACCGGTGAAGAATTGTTGCGTCATGCAGATCCAAAAGAACCATTCAGTGCACTTGCTTTTAAGATCATGACCGATCCTTTTGTGGGTCGTTTGGCGTTCTTCCGGGCATACAGCGGCCGTTTGGATTCAGGTTCATATGTTCTGAACACCCGTACAGGTAAGAACGAGCGTATCAGCCGTATCATGCAGATGCATGCCAACAAACAAAACCCTGTTGATTACATTGAAGCAGGAGATATTGGTGCTGCAGTTGGTTTTAAGGACATCAAAACCGGCGATACATTGTGCAACGAAGATCATCCGATCGTTCTGGAAGCGATGACTTTCCCTGAACCCGTTATTGCAATCGCCATTGAGCCTAAAACACAGGCCGACGTTGATAAAATGGGTATGGCAATTGCCAAACTGGTGGAAGAAGATCCTACCTTACGAGTAAAGACAGACGAAGAAACCGGGCAAACCATTTTGAGTGGTATGGGTGAATTGCACCTGGAGATCATCATCGACAGGATGAAGCGTGAATTTAAAGTTGAGATCAACCAGGGCGCTCCGCAGGTTGCATATAAAGAAGCATTCCACAATACGATCGAACACCGTGAAACACTGAAAAAACAAACGGGTGGTCGTGGTAAGTTTGCTGATATCATTTTCTCTATCGGCCCTGCTGATGAAGAATTTCTGAAAGAAGGTAAAGGACATTTCCAGTTTGATAACAAACTGTTTGGAGGATCAATTCCAAAGGAATTCGTTCCAGCAATCCAGAAAGGTTTTGAATCAGCAATGACCACAGGTGTTCTTGCCGGATATCCAATGGAAAGTATGAAGGTTGTTGTAAAAGACGGATCCTTCCACCAGGTGGATAGTGATGCCATGTCATTTGAACTTTGTGCCAAACAAGGTTATCGTGAAGCAGGAAGAAAAGCAAAGCCTGTTTTACTGGAACCGATCATGAAAGTGGAAGTACTTACTCCCGATCAATACATGGGTGATGTAACGGGTGACCTTAACCGCCGTCGTGGTATGCTGGAAGGAATGGACAGCAAACATGGTGTCCAGGTTATAAAAGCAAAAGTCCCATTGAGTGAAATGTTTGGTTATGTTACTCAATTGCGTTCATTGTCATCAGGCCGTGCAACTTCAACCATGGAGTTCAGTCATTACAGCCCTGCACCCAATAACATTGCAGAAGAAGTAATAGCCAAACAAAAGGGTAAAGTTAAGATCGGCGAGGAATAAGCTCAGTTTAACTGATCATTAAATCAACATACTGTTTAAGCCCCGTTCTGAAAAGGACGGGGCCTTTTTTTCAATATTGATCAAGAGACAAAGAAAACTGAACATTTTTCAAAAACAATGATCCTGATCCCGAATTCCGGTTTCGTTGTTACCGGCATTTTTACATTATTGATTTCACTCATACTAAAAGGTCATATTTTACGTTTAAGAAAAACTATGTAACTAAAACACCTACTATATGAAACCAAGACAGAATTTATTTCGTTTAATGTTTAAAGAGCTAACTGACGGATTTTCAGCAATTTCCACCTTGTTTACCGGGCAAAAAGTCATGAGCAATGCTACCGGGGCCACCGAAAATATTTTTGATTATCTCATTTACCAACGCCGGAAAAAAAGCATTGTTAATAAAACCGGTTAATATTTGAACCTGATTCCCAATCAATATTTTTTTTAAAATAAAAGCCTCATTCAGCAATGTATGAGGCTTTTCAATTTGTAAAAAAATTATTATTTATTTCTCTCCGTTCCATTCCTGGTAGAATTGCTCCAGGTATTTTTCCATATATGCATGCCTTTCTGCAGCAATTTTTTTACCGGTGTTTGTATTCATCCTGTTTTTCAGCAACAATAATTTTTCATAAAAATGATTGATGGTTGGTGCATTGCTTTTTTTGTATGCTTCTTTTGTCATTTCCATTTCAGGAGAAATAGCAGGGTTGTAAATTTCCCTGTTCTTAAATCCACCATAATTAAATGCCCTGGCAATACCAATGGCTCCCATGGCATCCAGCCTGTCGGCATCTTGTACTACATCCAGCTCCGGTGATGAAAATGTTGTATTGAAATTTCCGCCTTTGAAAGAAATATGCCGGATGATATTTTCAACTTGTTCGATGATATTTTCGGTTACAGATAAAGATTGGAGAAATGCCCTTGCTTTTTGCGGACCGATATTTTCATCACCATCGTGAAATTTTGCATCAGCAATATCATGTAACAATGCACCCAACTCTGCTATGAACATATTCACCGGTTCAGTTGCAGCAATGTTCTTAGTATTGTTATGAACTCTTTCAATGTGCCACCAGTCGTGCCCACCTTCAGCACCCCGGAGGGTTTGTTTCACATAAATGATCGTTTGTTGAATTACTTCAGTATCTGTCATATAAAATAATTAGGGGTAATCGGCTGTGAAGGTAAATCAACGCCTTCATTTATTATTTGTTACATTTCCGAATGTTATTCTTACTCGTTATATTGCTGCTGATAATTCAATTGTGCTGAAATGAAAGAAGAACTTTTCTCGAATCTTAATGCTGAAGGGTTGCTTTC
>JAYSWW010000033.1:0-5956 GCA_043717805.1 Ferruginibacter sp. | reverse complement strand
GTTTAAAACCAGGGTGCCCAATGCATTCACAGCAACATTGAAGGACAAACGACAGTGGGGTATAGATTTCCTGCTTATGCAGATGCCGACAACGACGGATTGGATAACAGCTATGATGCAACGGTTGGATTTGGCGGATCAGGCATATTTCTTTCTGATAAAGATGGAGACAACCTGCCCGATTACCGCGACCTGGATACCGATGCTGATAGTGTGCCGGATATTGTGGAAGGAAATGATTTTAACAGGAACGGCATTGCTGATGATAATGTAACCCTTACTTTACTGGATACCGACGGTGACGGATTGGACAATCGTTTTGATTCTCTCACTTCCACTATAAATATAAAAGGTACATCCTACAACCTGGGTAATGGCGGCATCCCGGCAGGAGACCCGGCTCCGGGCAGCAGGTCACCGGTACAAAAAACAAATGCAATCTATCCCGACAGAGACTGGCGTTACGTTGGATATGTATTAAATGTACAACTACTCGAATTCAGTGGCACTTCGCAGGTAAGCAGTGCAGTACTAAACTGGGGGATCATAACACCAGTAAACCTCAACAGGTTTGAAATTGAACGAAGTACCGACAATATGATCTTTGAAAAAGTGGCAACCGTTTCGGGAAATATTTCACTCAACGAATTGCACAATTTTACAGCCAATGATGACATCAGTCATGTGAACAGCCAGTTGATATATTACAGGCTGAAAGTGGTAGCATCAAACGGCCAGGTGAAATTCAGCAATGTAATTGTGATAAGGAAGAATATAAACAAAACACAGGTAAGCGTTCAACCCAATCCTGCCGCCAACAACACTTCAATCCATTTCTTCGCCGAAAAGGAAAGTGAAGTAACCATCAGGCTGATAGACGCCGTAGGAAAGACTGTGTTGTTCCAGAAACAAAAAGTATTTAAAGGAAACATTGCCATGTCATTGAACGATCTTTCAAAATTCAGCAATGCAGTGTATAGTTTGCAGCTCATGATCAACAACGAGGTGATCACACAAAAGCTGATCATTCAAAACAAGTAGTAATTAGTATTCTCATAACAGGATAAAAGCCCTTTCTCCGGAAAGGGCTTTTTTTTATACTAATTTTGCAGGTATGTATACTTTAAAGAAATCCCTGGGGCAGCATTTTTTAAAAGATGAAAGCATTATTCAGCGGATCATTGCTGTACTGAAGGAAAATAGTTTTACAAATTTACTGGAAGTTGGGCCAGGGGCAGGAGCGCTTACCAAACACCTGATCGAGATTCCTTCTATACAATTTAAAGCGGTAGAACTGGATGAGGAAAAAGTGGACCTCCTGCAAAAGAAATTTAACAAGCTGCAACATGGCATTATCCATAAGAGTTTTTTAGAGATCGATAAGCCATTTGATGAACCTTTTACGGTGATCGGGAATTTTCCATATAATATCTCTACCCAGATCCTGTTTAAAATACTGGAATGGAAAGATGAGGTACCCGTAGTGATCGGGATGTTTCAGAAGGAAGTGGCGCAAAGAGCTGCTGCAGCACCCGGCAGTAAAGTATATGGCGTGTTAAGTGCTTTGATTCAACCATATTATGATATAGAATATCTCTTCGATGTGCCTCCAGAAAGTTTTAACCCGCCACCAAAAGTAATGAGTGGTGTCATTCGGTTGAAAAGAAAAACAACGGCTTTGGATGTGAAATCTGAAAGAGCGTATTGGGTACTTGTAAAAACAGCCTTTAACCAACGCCGTAAAACAATGCGGAATGCAGTGAAAAGTTTATTTGATAATGAAACACTGCAGGAAGAATTATTTAATTTGCGTGCAGAAGCGCTGAGCATTGAAACATTTGCAGCATTGACTTATAAAATGAAATAACATAAAATAAGATCAGGCATGAATATTTTAAAAAATATTTCATGATCCATTCAAAAACAACAAAAGAAACACACATGAAAAAAATATCGGTTTTGGGTTTTTTATCAGCTATGTTGATTTTTTCCGCATGCTATACACCCAGGTTTGCAAACAGCCCAACCGCACATAATATACCAGTGCTTGCTGAAAAAAACGATTCAAAATTTTCAGTTAACTATTCCACCAATGCCGATGCCAGGTCTACAGAAGATAAATACAGCAGGAACCGGTCAAACGGTTTTGATATCCAGGGTGCCTATGCCATAACTAAAAGCATCGGGGTACAGGCAGCTTATTTTTCACGTTATGAAAGAACACACGGTGGCGGTAATGACGATGATTTTTTCGACAGCAGTGTTATAAAGTATAACAGGAACCTGTTTGAATTCGGGGCAGGTTATTTTACCCCGGTTGATGAAAAGGGAAAAATGCTGTTCCAGGTCTTTGCGGGCCTTGGTTTTGGAAAATTTAATTTTACAGACAACGGAAGGGATAAATCGCAGCTTCCATACCATCGTTTCCACAATGCAGATGTGACTAAATATTACCTGGAACCATCTCTTACATTCCGCAGTAAAGAAACATTTGCAGCTTCTTTGTCGGCAAGGTTCAGTTTTGTCAGGTTCAGGAATGTTCAAACCAATTACAAGCAGGCCGAAAAGGAAACTTACAAATTAGACAGCATCAATCGTTATACCAGTGTGTTTTTTGAACCGGCATTTGTAAACTCTTATGGGTTTAATAAACTGCCGGGCCTTCGTATAGAATACCAGCTCGGGTTGAGCCTGATCATGAGCAGAAATATTATGGATTACCGGAGGTTCAATTTTTCACTGGGATTGGTTTTTGATATTCCTAAGCTGATCAAAGCAGCCGGGAATAAAAATAAAGATTAGGATTATTAACCTGTTATAAAAAGTAAATAATGATGATGCTTTTTAATAAATAAGTGTTGAATTGGCAATCAATTTATCCTTGTCAATCTATTCCGGTTTAGCCTATATAAAATTTGTAATTTCGCTTTTATAAAAGTCTATCAGCTAATTTCCATTAGCTAAAACCTGTTACTATGAATTTTACAGTTAATAACAAAGTAAGGATCGTTACAGCAGCAGCCTTATTTGATGGGCACGATGCCGCCATCAATATCATGCGCCGCATATTGCAAAGTAAGGGTGCCGAGATCATTCACCTGGGCCACAACAGGAGTGTTGCTGATATTGTAGAATGTGCCATTGAAGAGGATGTTCAGGGAATTGCCATCACCAGCTACCAGGGCGGCCACGTAGAATTTTTTAAATACATGAAAGACCTGCTCGATGAAAACGGTTGCGGGCATATTAAAATTTTTGGAGGCGGCGGTGGAACGATCTTACCGGCAGAAATTGAAGAACTGCATCATTATGGGATCACAAGAATTTATAGCCCCGATGATGGACGGCATATGGGATTGGAAGGAATGATAGAAGATGTCATCCGCCAATGCGATTTTTCTGTGAACGGAAATTTAAAAATAACAGGTGAATTAAAACTGGGAGAAGCAAGAGATATACGGAAGATCGCCAGGTCCATTTCAAATGTTGAGAATGGAAATGCATCTGCAAACGATGATATAAAAATAGAAAACCCGAATCCTCAATTAAAAAATCCGGTGCTTGGTATTACAGGAACCGGTGGTGCCGGTAAGAGCAGCGTTACCGATGAGATCGTCCGACGCTTCTTAAATACCTATACGGATAAAACGATCGCTGTTATTTCAGTTGATCCAAGTAAGAAAAAAACAGGTGGAGCTTTATTGGGAGACAGGATCAGGATGAACGCCATTTCATCTCCCCGTGCTTATATGCGCAGCCTTGCAACCAGGGAAAGTGATAAAGCGCTTAGTAAATATGTACAGGAAGCCATTGATATCTGTAAAGAAGCAGGCTATGATCTGGTCATCCTGGAAAGTGCGGGTGTCGGGCAGAGTGATGCATCCATTCTTGATTATTGCGATGTTAGTATGTATGTGATGACACCGGAATACGGTGCACCTTCCCAATTGGAAAAAATAAATATGCTCGACTACGCAGACGTAGTTTGTGTAAACAAATTTGACAAGGCAGGAGCACTGGATGCTTTGCATGATGTGCGTAAACAATACAAACGCAACCACGGCTTGTGGAATGCCACAGATGCGGAATTACCGGTAATAGGAACCATTGCGGCTCAATTCAATGACATCGGCGTGAATGAATTGTTTGAAAGGCTGATGGAAAAAATCGCAACAAAGACCGGTGTTACATTCCAGGGAGCCATAACTCACCACGATCATGTAAAAGACACAGCCAGTCAGTCTACTATCATTCCTCCCAAAAGGGTAAGATATCTTTCAGAGATCGCTGAAACCATTGCTGAATATGACAGGTTTGTAAAAGAGCAAAGCGGAATTGCCACACAATTGTACCAGGTTGAGGGAACAATAAACACCCTTTCTGCAGCTTCGGTTCCGGATGCAGTGACCGGTGAGTTAACCAAATTAAAAACTTCCCTTTCTGAAAAACTTCATCCGTCTTCCAAAAAATTATTAGAAAACTGGGCGGCTACACAAGAACGCTACAGCAAAGAATTTTATGAATTCAAAGTGAGGGATAAGGTGATCAATCAACCGCTTACTTATAAAAGTTTGTCCGGTACCGTTATTTCAAAAGTGATATTGCCCAAATACAATGATTGGGGTGATATACTTACCTGGCAGCTCCAGGAAAATGTACCCGGTGAATTCCCTTTCACCGCCGGGGTGTTCCCATTAAAGAGAGAAGGCGAGGATCCAACCCGTATGTTTGCAGGAGAAGGCGGGCCGGAAAGGACAAACAGGCGTTTTCACTATGTAAGTCTGGGCCAGCCGGCAAAGCGCCTCAGTACTGCATTTGACAGCGTTACATTGTACGGCGAAGACCCGGCCCACCGGCCGGATATTTACGGAAAAGTTGGTAACAGTGGTGTAAGTATTGCAACTGTTGATGATGCAAAAAAATTATACAGCGGTTTTGATCTTTGTGATCCTAAAACTTCGGTGAGCATGACGATCAACGGGCCTGCACCGATACTGCTTGCATTTTTTATGAATGCTGCCATAGACCAGCAATGTGAAAAATATATTCTTGAAAATAATTTAAAAGCAGAAGTTAATAAGATCATTGAATCAAAATATAGCATTCATACGCTGCCAAAATACATCGGAACAAATGGTGAAGCGGTCTCACCTGCCGCGGGTGAATTGGCCGGTGCATTGCCACAGGGAAATGACGGGCTGGGATTGAGGTTGCTTGGGTTGAGTGGAAAGGATGTATTGCCGGATGAAGTATACGAAAAAATAAAAACCAATGCATTGTCGACAGTAAGAGGAACGGTACAGGCAGACATTTTAAAAGAAGACCAGGCGCAGAATACCTGTATTTTTTCCACAGAATTTGCATTAAAACTAATGGGAGATGTTCAGCAATATTTTATTGACAATGAGGTACAGAATTTTTACAGCGTTAGTATCAGTGGTTATCATATAGCGGAAGCAGGTGCCAACCCAATCACACAACTTGCTTTTACTTTGTCCAATGGTTTTACTTATGTGGAATATTACCTGAGCCGTGGTATGAACATTGATGATTTTGCTCCAAACCTTTCTTTCTTTTTCAGCAATGGAATGGATCCTGAGTACAGCGTGATTGGCCGGGTGGCCAGGCGTATCTGGGCAAAGGCCATGAAAAATAAATACAAAGCCAACAGCCGCAGCCAGAAATTGAAATACCATATTCAAACAAGCGGAAGAAGCCTGCATGCTCAGGAAATTGATTTCAATGATATCCGCACAACTTTGCAGGCGCTTTATGCCATATATGATAATTGCAATTCATTGCATACAAACGCTTATGATGAAGCGATCACAACACCAACTGAAGAAAGTGTTCGCCGTGCCATGGCCATCCAACTCATCATCAACCGTGAATTGGGAACAGCAAAAAATGAAAATCCGAACCAGGGATCATTTTTAATTGAAGAACTCACCAACCT
>JAYSWW010000320.1:0-3839 GCA_043717805.1 Ferruginibacter sp. | reverse complement strand
AAGGTAAATTTAAGAAAGTAGAACTTGGTGCTAACCTGGATGCTACGCTGGCTTCCAATGGCGAAAAAATTGCCGGGGTTAAATGTGGCGGCTGCCATAAATTGACAGATGAAAAATTAGTTGGACCTGGATGGCATGGAGTAACATCACGCCATTCACCAGAATGGATCATGAACTTCATTACGAATACAGATGAAATGTTGAATAAAGATCCAAAAGCGCAGGCACAATTGGAAATTTGCCTTGTACGTATGCCCAATCAAAACCTTGTGGATGAAGATGCACGTTCATTGTTGGAATTTATGCGTAAGAATGATGGTGTGAAATAGATCTCAATGTATTCTCTGTATCAAATACTAACTAACTGTTAAGAATGACTGATTGCTGATATCAGGTAAATTGACTGTAAATTAATTTATAAATAATTACCAACCTTATAAACAATAAATATGAAAAAGAATCAAATGACGGTATTGGTCCTCGCACTGATGGCTGTCATAGCAGGTATGACTGCATGCAAACCAAAGAATGCCGGTAATGCAGTTAGTTCAGATGCTGCTGCCAAAGCTTATGTTGCACCTGGTAAATACGATGAATTTTACAATTTTGTATCGGGCGGATTCAGCGGGCAGATGAGCGTATATGGTTTACCGTCTGGTCGTTTGCTGCGTGTGATACCTGTTTTTTCTTTAGATCCTGAAAAAGGATGGGGTTACAGCGAAGAAACAAAACCAATGTTGAATACTTCACATGGTTTTGTGCCATGGGACGATCTGCACCACGTGCAGCTTTCTAAAACCAATGGCGATTATGATGGCCGCTGGGCTTTTGGAAATGCCAATAACACTCCACGGGTTGCCCGGATTGACCTGAAGACATTCAGAACAGCCGAGATCATTGAATTGCCAAACAGTGGAGGAAACCACAGCTCACCCTTCATAACCGAGAATACTGAATATGTAGTAGCGGGTACCCGTTTCAGTGTGCCACCCGATGATACAAATGGAGATGTACCAATTAACAGCTACAAACAAAACTTTAAAGGAACCCTGAGTTTTATCAGCGTGGCAAAAGAAGATGGTAAAATGGATATTGCCTTTCAAATTCAATGTCCGGGTTTTAATTTTGACCTTAGTCGTGCCGGTAAAGGTGTATCACATGGATGGTTCTTCTTTTCCTGCTATAATACAGAGCAAGCCAATACTTTACTGGAAGTAAATGCATCACAGAAAGACAAGGATTTCATTATGGCCGTGAACTGGAAAAAAGCAGAAGAATACCTGAAAGCAGGAAAGGGCAGAAAGCAAACTGTTAAGTATGCACACAATACTTACAGTGACAAAACACATTCTGCCACTTCTGAAGTAAAAACAGAAGTCGTTGTGCTTGATTCTAAAGAATTAAAAGATATCTGTTATTTTTTCCCTTGCCCAAAATCACCGCATGGCTGCGATGTCAGTCCAACCGGTGAATACATCGTGGGCAGCGGTAAGCTGGCTGCATTGATTCCTGTTTTCAGTTTCGATAAATTGCAAAAAGCGATTGCTGCAAAAGATTACATCGGCGAATTTGAGGGTATTCCTATTCTTAAATACGAGTCTGTACTTTATGGTGAAGTTAAAAAGCCCGGACTTGGCCCTTTGCATACAGAATTTGACAATAAAGGAAACGCTTATACTTCTATGTTTGTATCATCGGAAGTTGTAAAATGGAATATAAAGGATTTGAAAGTATTGGACAGGGCGCCTACATTTTATTCTGTTGGTCACTTATGCGTTGCCGGTGGAGATACTAAAAATCCAAATGGAAAATACCTGGTTGCTTATGATAAAATAACAAAAGACCGCTATTTGCCAACAGGGCCTGAACTTTCTCAAAGTGCCCAGTTGTATGACATCAGCGGCGAAAAGATGCAATTGATTTTGGATTTCCCAACGATCGGTGAACCACACTATGCTCAAATTGTACCTGCAGATATTATCAAAGGAAATTCATTGAAATTCTTCAAAATTGAGGAAAACAAGAATCCTTATATGTCCAATGGAGAAGGAGCAACAAAAGTTGTACGGGAAGGAAGCAAGGTACATGTATATATGACTGCCATCCGATCTCACCTTACACCAGATAATATAGAAGGTATTAAGATGGGTGATGAAGTTTATTTCCATGTTACCAATCTTGAACAGGATTGGGATGTTCCTCACGGATTTGCCATCAAAGGAGCAACGAATGCTGAGTTATTGGTAATGCCGGGAGAAACCCAGACTTTAAAATGGAATCCCGACAAAGTTGGTATATTCCCAATGTATTGTACCGATTTCTGCAGTGCATTGCACCAGGAAATGACAGGCTATATCAGGGTATCACCCGCTGGTAGCAATGTTCCTTTGCTTTTCAGTACCGGTAAAAATTATCCTGCTTCTGATACTACTAAGAAAAAATAATCTTTCATGAAAAGAAACAGGCTACACATGTAGCCTGTTCTTTTTTCAGCAATAATAAATTTATAAGAATGTCAAAGAATAAACTGCAGGGTTGGATCAGGTTGCTGTTGATAATTTGTGGCCTTGCGTTGATACCTGTTTTGTTTGTACCCTTGTGGCGTATTGACCTGGTGGCGCCTCAATACCCTGAAGGGCTGATGCTACTGATTTTTCCGAATAAACTGGCCGGCAATGTTGACATCATCAATGGACTAAACCATTACATCGGTATGAAAACACTGCATACTGCCGACTTTATTGAATTCAGCTTGTTGCCTTATTTTATTGGTTTTTTTGCCATTGCTTTTATTCTTTCAGGCGTCATTGGCAAAAGAAAATTACTCAATGTGCTGTTTGTTTTATTTGTAAGTTTTGGCATACTGGCAATGGTTGATTTTTGGAGATGGGAATATAATTACGGGCATAACCTGAACCCGGATGCTGCGATCATTGTTCCCGGGATGGCATATCAGCCGCCATTGATTGGCTTCAAGCAATTATTGAATTTTGGTGCTTATTCCATGCCCGATATTGGAGGATGGATCTTTGTAGGCGCAGGTGCTTTATTGCTTTTATGCACGATAGTGGCATGGAGAACACGCAACAGAAATGCAAAGCAACTAACATGAAAAATACGGCAGCCTTATTTGTAATAATTGTAATAATAAGCCTGGTATCCTGTAATACCGGGCCCGATCCTATTAAAACAGGTATTGATAATTGTTACTTCTGTAAAATGACGATCAGTGATCCCCGTTTTGGTGCAGAGATCATTACTAAAAAAGGGAAAACTTACAAGTTTGATGATACACATTGTATTCTTTCTTTTTTGAAAACAAATGAATTGACCGCTGATGATATTAAAGGCATCTATTTAAGTAATTATTGTGAAACGCATGAGTTACTCAATGTAAAAGGATCTTTTCTTTTGCAAACAAACAACCTCAGGGGACCAATGGGCGGTAATATTGCGGCTTTTAGCAATACCGATAGTCTGAAAAAAATACAGGAACATTTTAGTGGTGTAAGTATTCAGTGGAGTGAAATAAATAAATAATCTGTGAAAGTTCATATTTACATATTGGGTTTGTTGCTTGCCGGTTTACCTGTTTTTGCAAAAACGATCAGGGTTGGGCCGAAACAGGCAAATACTTCAATCCATTTGGCAATACTGAACGCTTCAAATGGAGACACCGTATTGGTTGAGAAAGGTATCTATCATGAGAAAAACCTTGTAATAAATAAATCCATCATTCTTCTTGGGCTCGATCATCCGGTTCTCAACGGAGATCATCTGTATGAGATCATTTCTGTTAAGGCCAATGGAGTGGTCATTGACGGGTTCAGGATCATTCA
>JAYSWW010000319.1:0-3841 GCA_043717805.1 Ferruginibacter sp. | reverse complement strand
ACGCCTTCCAATAACTGAAAGACTGCTTCTGTACACCAGAAGCATCCATTCCCTAAAGCAACGGAGGCTGTTTTTTCTAAGTGATCATCCATAACCATTCAAGTTTATTTTAACAGAAGTAGGTATCGGATACCATATACCAGTATTCAGCATCAGGTATCCGGTATCTCCTATCCCTTAACTTTGTATCATAAAAGTACATTGTTTCATGAAATTTTTCCCGGAATCTACTTTACATCAACTGGAGTTTGATAAAATAAAGGACTTGCTGGTTGCTCATTGCAGAACTGAGTATGCAAAGTTAAAAGCATCGGATCTCCGTATTCATACAAAAATTGAATTTATTCAGACAGAACTTCAGCAGGCAAATGAATTTAAGATCATATTACAAAGCGGAGAATATTTGCCAAACGATTTTAACATAAATATTTCGAAGGAATTGAAATTATTGGGTATTGCAGGAGCTTCATTAAGTGCTGAACAGTTCTTGATGATTCGAAGGCTGGCTGAAAACACGAATAATATTTTCAGGTGGTTTGATGCTGAAAGACGGAGTATTTATAAAGGACTGGCAAAAATTATTGAAAATATTTATTATGAAAAGCTGATCAAAGTAATGATCGATGAAGTAATTGATGAAACTGCAATTGTTCGTGACAGTGCCAGCGAGGATCTGGCCAGGATCAGGATGAGCCTTTTTCGGAAACGAAATGAACTGAGAAAAGTATTTGACAGGATCGTTGGCAAATTAAACAAACAGGGATACCTGGCAGATATTGAAGAAAGTTTTATGAACGGCAGAAGAGTTCTGGCTGTTTTTGCCGAACAAAAACGGATGATAAAAGGTGTTTTACATGCTGAAAGCGACAGCCGTAAAACAAGTTTTATTGAGCCTGAGGAAACAACGGAATTGAACAATGAAATATTTTCTCTTGAATATGATGAGACCAAAGAAGTCTATAGAATATTGCGGGCGCTTACTCAGCAATTAAGTGTTTATGCATCTTTGCTGAAAACTTACCATGATATTTCAGGCGAATTTGATTTTATCAAAGCAAAGGCAAAGCTGGCAATTGATATTGGTGGTAATTTCCCTTTGCTGAAAGACAGGGCACATGTTCAACTGATCAATGCCTATCATCCTTTGTTGTTTTTATACAATAAGAAAATTGGAAAGGCCACGATTCCGGTTGATCTCCTGTTGGATGACAGCAAACGAATATTGGTAATAAGCGGGCCCAATGCCGGAGGTAAAACGGTTACATTGAAAACTGTTGGACTGTTGCAGGTGATGTTGCAGGCGGGTTTGTTGGTTTCGGTTAGCCCTGACAGCGAGATGGGGATATTCAAACAACTGATGATACATATCGGTGATACACAAAGCCTGGAATTTGAGCTGAGCACTTATTCTTCGCACCTGAAAAATATGAAGCATTTTATTGAGAATGCAAATGGCAAGACATTGTTCTTTATTGATGAACTGGGCAGTGGCAGTGATCCAAATCTTGGCGGTGCTTTTGCCGAAGTGATCATGGAAGAACTGGCTCACAAACATTCCCTGGGTATTGTTACCACGCATTACCTGAACCTGAAAGTAATGGCCAATAAGGTCCCGGGCATTATCAACGGTGCCATGCAGTTTGATGAAATAAACCTTTTGCCTTTGTATAAACTGCAGACAGGCAAACCCGGTAGTTCATATACTTTTTCCATTGCTGAAAGGATCGGCCTTGATAAGAAACTGATCGCAAAGGCACGGAAACTGGTTGATGAAGATCATTTTCAACTGGATAAATTACTGAACAGCACGGAGCAGGACCTGCTGGAGATTGACAAGGAAAAGCGAAGCCTGCAGCAAATGCTGAAGGAAAATGAGCAGTTAAAAAAAGAGATGTTGCAGTTGATGGATAAGGAAAGGCACCGGCAGGAAGTTGAAATACTAAGGCAGCAGAACAAAATTTCAGAGGATAAGCTCGTTTACCTGAAAGACATGGAACGAAGGCTGAAAGCCATGGTAATTGAATGGCGCAAGGCAACCGATAAAGAAGCAGTGGTAAAAATGATCCATGCATTGCTCTTCAATCACAAAGAAAAATTCAAGGTTGAAAAGCAACAGAAAAAAATGAATGAAAAATTTGAAGAAATAGGGGGCGAAATCAGGGTAGGCGACAAGGTTAAGATGAAACAGAACAGGTCGGTAGGTATTGTAAAGGAGATCAGGGGCAAGAAAGCCATTTTACAGGTAGGTGTGATACCTATAACCGTTGAATTAAAGGACCTTGTTGTTGTAATAGATAAACCGGTTTCACAAATTCAATGATTCTTTTAAAAAATCGGTTATTCATTTAAATCACAAAAGCCTCACTGGTACTTATATAAAGTGATTTTACTGCCTGGGATTTAAAAAATCTTTCAAAAGAGTTAATAATTTTTTGTTCTTAAAATTCTATACCCTTACTTTTGCCGCGGTCCGCAGGATGCTGTGCAAGAGATGGCAGCCCACAGGGTTCTGCGAAAGCGGTCTAATGCGTCTGTCTTGAAAACCTATTTTATTTCGTGTATCATTGTTATATACTTAAGTCCATAAAGGATTCCAGATATTATTATGGATTTACTTCTGATTTGACAAAAAGGTTAAAGAAACACAATTCGGGAGGCGTTGTTTCAACAAAAAACAGAACTCCACTGGTACTTCATTATTCAGAATCATATGAATTAAAATCGGAAGCATTAAAGAGAGAAAAATATTTTAAATCTCTTGAAGGAAGAAAATGGCTGCACGAAAATAAAATCATATAATAAGATTATTTTTTTGGGTTATATTTTTTCAACCCTTACTTTTGCCGCGGAGAGATGGCAGAGCGGTCTAATGCGGCGGTCTTGAAAACCGTTGACTGTTACAGGTCCGGGGGTTCGAATCCCTCTCTCTCCGCCCTAAAACGTTGATAATCAATTAGATATCAGCGTTTTTTTATGTGCAGAGAGTGGCTCACTCTAACCCCCGGAACCAATACGGAACTAAAACGGAACTTTAGAATCAAATTTTTTATTTTAATTAAGTTTCCTACGTGAAAAAATTATTGCTTCATACGACTTCAAAATGGCTTGTAATTATTTTACTAATTACAGGTGCATATATTGTATGTTCGATTGTATGTGATAGTTCTATTCTACCACAGCATGCTACAAAAACAATAAATGAAATAGTTATATCTGCATTTTCTGCATTAGTATTATTACTTATTCTTGAAATTATCATTTTCAATAGAGATAAAAAACAACTTGGATACTTAAAGGGGAAATACACCCGCAAATACATAACCCAAATAAATGAAGGTGGTGTGAGAAGCAATAATATTGAAATTGAAAAAAGAATAAAAGATGAAACTACAAGTAACATAAAGTATTTGCAAGATTACAAATATCACGAACTTACATTTTATGCCTGTGACAAAACCGAATGGTTTATCATTTTAAATTATGAATTTGGTGGGAATTATACAGGTACAGCGGAATATTATAATCATAATGCAGGGATGTACGCATTTGATTTTCCTAAACCTAAAACAACAATTGAAATTAATTTCAGCTTGAATAGTACAGATAAAATTACAGGTACAGGAAGTTATCAATACCCTGATAGGGAGGATTATGGCGTCTATAAATTCCAGGTTGTTGACAAAATGAAAAATAGAATTTTGGTTTATTACGAAAATATTCTTCCAAGTGGGTTGGCAGAAGGTTGGAAAATCCGCTCAATGTGACCACCTAAATCCGGTCGAACTTGACCACCCCAATCCGGAGCAAACTGACCAGGTAAATCCGGTTCAAATTGACCACC
>JAYSWW010000318.1:0-3847 GCA_043717805.1 Ferruginibacter sp. | reverse complement strand
CTGAGATCAGGATCTTATTTGAAGTTATAGACACCGGTATTGGAATTCCAAAAGACAAGCAATCTGAAATATTCCAGGGATTTGCGCAGGTACATTCCGATGACCAGGCCAGGAAATTTGGCGGCACAGGCCTTGGGCTTACGATCAGTGAAAGGCTGGTTTCAAAGTTTGGCGGCAGACTGGAAGTGGAAAGTACGCCAGGGCAGGGAACGCGTTTTTATTTCAGTATACCTTTTGAAACAGCCACTGCAGATGAAATAAAAGTCAAATCAGCAAACGAACTGTCCATTGAGGGTTTATCCGATACCAGGGGGCTGAGAATCCTCGTTGTTGAAGACAATGAGATCAATGCCCGGATCCTGATCAGTTTCTTAAAGAAATGGGGCATCCAGATCAAGGAAGCAGAAAACGGCATTCATGCGCTTGAACTCATCAAATATCATAAATTTGACCTTGTGTTAATGGACCTTGAAATGCCTGAAATGGATGGTTATACTGCCATTAAAAAGATCAGGGAGACCAATACAAAGATACCTGTACTTGCATTTACCGCTACCCTGCTGGAAAATATGGATTCGATCATATCAGAAAATGGATTCAACGACTTTGTATTAAAACCATACCGGCCGGCAGAATTGAAGAAAAAGATCTTACAATACGCTCCACACCGAAAAGTTGATTATGTATAAGAATTTCAGCTTATGAGACATGAGTATTTATCCGGTCTAACGAACGTTTGATGAATTTTGATACAACAATTTCAATTTGATTTTCCCGAAATCAGAATTATAAATTTTTGGTCAATTACATTCAACCCTGTTTCTTTAAATTACATGAATAAAAAAGAGCTGCATAGATATGCAACTCTTGTTAAGAATCTTTCGATTCTGTGACCCCCAAAGAAAACGTCTTTAATATTTTTTCCCGATGTTCTTGCGAATCAATAATCATTCGCTTCTATAATTACCGGTAAATATAAATACTGGTTTACATGAATAATTTTAAAAGAAGCTGTCTTTTTAAATTACAACAGCTTCTTATTTGTCAGGCAACTAATTCTTAATAATCTTTTGATTGCTGATGACTTTGCCATTCACAAGCAACTGAACAAAATACATTCCCGGGCTTAGTGTATGTAAGCCTTCTGTATGCAGATTGTTGTACCCTTTAACTACTATGGTTTGTTTAGATAATAAAATCTGGCCGGATGCATTCATCAAATTCACGGAAGCTATGCCGCTCTCTGCTGCTTCATAACTTACCGTAAGCTTTTCAGAAAAAGGATTTGGTGAAACGATCACTTTCATATTTTCGCCCGGCTTTGGATTCAATCTCAACATGATCACTTTACTATAACCCGATTTGCCATCGATGTCAATTTGCTTTAAACGGTAATATGTATATTGCCTGCTTTGCAATTCAATATCATTGTCTGTGTGCTTATAAGAATTTTTATCCCCTGTAATTTTAACGGGAACAGAAACCGATCCGATCTTTTTGAAATTGGTCCCTTCAAAAGAACGTTCTACATCAAAATGACTGTGATTGATCTCATTGGTGGTTACCCAATTCAATACCACTGCTTTTTCTTTAACAACAGCATCAAATGACATGAATTTTACCGGCAACGGAATTGCATTGGTAACCAGGGTTGCAGCCGTATCCTTACAACCATTGCGTAATTCAGTCAACTCCAACGTATAATCGCCGATCATATTAGTTTCGGGGTTTCTTACATTTGCAGTGAAGCCATTCGGGCCTGTCCATTTCCAGCTAAGTCCGGCCGAACCACCATATGGCGTTGCGAAATTACTCAGGTTCACATCTCCTCCTTTCAGTTCAACGGTAGAGGTAGAAAGACCTGGAGTAAGTTGCCCATCAACTGAAGCAGATGCAATGGGTTGGAAGTAATCTGAGGTTACAATGGCACTGTCTTTCCTCTGAGGACATCCGGCAACAATAGCCGCCGTTAAATAATATTTACCCGTTTTGTCAACGGTGATCGAAGTTGCATTGGGATCAGAAATGATGTTACCATTGGAAGTTGTCCATTGATAAACTGCACCGCTAACTGTAACAGCAGGCGATAAAGTAACCGTTGAAACATTGCATCTAAGGTTTGCAGGCGTTGCTATCTGCGGCGAAATAACGGGTGCATCCAGGAATTCATAAGGCCCGGTAAAGTCTTGTAAAGCAGATGAAAAATTTGCCGATGATCTTGTTTTAGCCATTACCCTTGTAAAAGGAGGCACGCAGGGATCCATACCAACCGATAAGGCAGGGTCGATTCCCATGCTGGTCAGGTCGATGGCAACTTCTCCATAATCATTTGCGGCATAACTAGTTGCAGTATAATTTGAATTGGAACTGCCATTTGATTTTGAATTGGTACCCCATGGTGCAGCAGATGTATTAGCTGAAGTTACACTTCCCCAGGCTTTGAATGCATTGGCAGAAAGTGGGGTTACTTTAGCATAACCATACCCGGAACCATGAAAATTTCCGGGAACAAAATTAAAACGGGCTGGTGAAGTATTGTTATAAACAGTTTCAGATACCCAAATAAATACGGAAACCTCATCAATTCCTGATGTACTGTAAGCAAAAGAAACAGACATATCACCAATTTCTTTTACAGTTCCATCGGCATTGAATTTCCATTCGCTGTGGCCGCCCGAAGTTGCCGGACCTGAATTGCTGAATATGCCGGTTGTATAATTATAATCGATCCTGGTACGAAACAACTCAAAATCCACATAACGGTTGCCGGTATTTCCGATGGTATTTACGGCCATAGCAAGAATAAGCGGGCTTGGGTTGGTATTGTTGATGATCAAACCATCCCTGCGCATATGAATATAAGTGTCAATGATATCTGCTTTATCAGCAACCATACCACCTGTTGGGGTTGTTACCCACATGGTTGGATCGTCGCCATTCTTTGAACCACTGGTATATGTAGTCATATCTGCTCTTCCGGCAGAACTGGATAACCCAAAATTATCCCTTGCATAACGGGCGTCTAATAATAAATAACCACCTTGGTTGGAATACCTGCTAAAAGCCATACCACGGGAGAAACTAATGTTCTGACCGGTTGCGATCTGGGTTGCATAAGTTGCAGTATTTGAGATATCAATTACACCGAAACCTATATTTGGGCCATTGCCCGTTTTCTTGAACCAGTCAAAACTGCCCTGGGGAAACATCGATGATGTAGCATTTTGTGCCAGGCCGGAGATTGCATCTCCGTCAATACCAAAACCGGCGGGTAAGCCAGGGCTGTATTGGGCCATGCTAAACAATGGGAATGCTAAAAGAGCATACACAGCAAGGTTGATAATAGTAGAGGTCTTCTTCATTTTCTTGTGGCTTGAGTTTTCTTTAATCTTGTTTCATTCAACAAATCAATTATTGATTTCAGGCAATATTGATCAGGTTTTTTGAATGACTGGATTGTTTTTTAATATCCGGATAACCAGGTAAGAGGTCATTTCGGTATTAGGTAAAAATTATGCTGCTTTAATGATATTACTTGTAACTGATCTTCCACCGTTTTCTACATTCAAAACCCTGAAGAATACTTTTCCGGCTTTCATTTTATTCAGGCTTTGCTTAAATTTAAAGCTACCCGGCATTTTTGGATCTGCTCCCATAACCATTCCAATGGTAGAAAACGTAACTCCATCCTTGCTTGCCTGAACTTCACAATAATTTGAAGAAGTGGTTTCAGCAACTACCCAATCAATTACAAGACTGTTGTTAACAACAACCGCTTTAAGATCGCTGATGGTATTTGTTGCCTGGATGTTTGTTTGTGAAAAGGAATTTGAAAATGCACATGTTA
>JAYSWW010000317.1:0-3852 GCA_043717805.1 Ferruginibacter sp. | reverse complement strand
TTTTTCGGCGTATTGTTTTATAAACTTGAACATGGTGCTTAGTTATCGTTTTTATTTTTATTAATATCAACACCCATCCGTTGCAGGTAAGCAATGATTGCTATCACTTCTTTGTTGGGAGAAATGCGGATGCTGTCGGTTTTAAGGTTTGCCGAAATTGTGTTTGCCTGTATCATCAGATCCTGGTTGGCTATTTTATCATATCCTTTTTCATAAGGAACCCCCAAAGTCTGCATCGCCCTGATCTTGGCTCCTGTTTCTGACGTATCAAGATTTTGTAAAAGCATGAATTCATAAGCCGGCATGATGGAACCTTCGCTCATAGAAGCGGGTTCCCTGATGTGTCGGAAATGCCAGCCATCTGATTTTTTCAGGTTTCCGGTTCCTTCCCTGGCAAGATCGGGGCCGGTTCTTTTGCTACCCCATTGAAAAGGATGATCGTAAACAAATTCACCTGCTTTTGAATATTCGCCATAGCGTTCAGTTTCACTTCTGAAAGGGCGGATCATTTGAGAGTGACAAACATAACATCCTTCTCTTACATACAGGTCGCGGCCTTGCAATTCAAGGGGCGTATAAGGTTTTACACTGCTGATTGTTGGTACATTTGATTTGATCATAAATGTGGGGATGATCTCAATGGCACCGCCAATCAATATCACTACCAAACTCAAAAGCATCAGTTGTACGGGTTTGCGTTCAATCCATCTGTGCCAATGTTCACCGGCATGCCTTTCACCTTCTTTTTCAAGTGCTGCCGCTTCTGCAGCTTCATCTGCAATAAGTTTTCCCGATTTTACAGTCTTATATAGATTATACAGCATCATCAAAGTGCCTGCCAGGTATAAAGTGCCACCCAAAGAACGCATGGCATAAAATGGTTTCATGTAGGTCACTGTTTCCAGGAAAGTATATTTCAATTGTCCCGCTTCTGTGAATTGTTTCCACATGCTGCTTTGGGTAAAGCCCGCCCAATACATGGGAACTGCATAAAATATGATGCCCAATGTTCCGAGCCAGAAATGATTGTTTGCTAATTTTTTTGAATACAGGCTGGTACCGAATATTCTTGGTATCAGCCAGTATAAAATTCCAAAAGTGAGCATACCGTTCCATCCAAGTGCACCAACGTGTACGTGAGCGACTATCCAATCTGTGTAATGTGAAATGGCACTTACATTTTTCAATGAAAGCATGGGCCCTTCAAAAGTGGCCATGCCATAAGCTGTAACTGCAACTACCATGAATTTAAGGATCACATCATCTCTTACCCTGTCCCATGCACCCCGCAACGTTAGTAATCCGTTGATCATACCTCCCCAACTGGGGAAGATCAGCATTACTGAAAATACCACACCCAATGACTGTGCCCAGTTTGGAAGAGTTGTATATAACAAATGATGCGGTCCTGCCCAGATGTACAAAAAGATCAGTGACCAGAAATGTATGATTGACAAACGATAAGAATAAACAGGACGATTGGCAGCTTTTGGTAAAAAATAATACATCAATCCCAGATAGGGCGTTGTTAAAAAGAATGCAACTGCATTGTGGCCATACCACCATTGTACCAACGCATCCTGTACACCTGCATAAAAACTATAACTCTTTAACCAGGTATATGGCAATTCTCCGGACCGTACCAGATGTAAAATCGCTACAGTAACAAAAGTTGCTATATAAAACCAGATGGCAACATACAAATGCTTTTCCCTTCTTTTGAGGATCGTGCCAAACATGTTCCAGCCGAATAACACCCAGATTATTGTAATAGCAAGATCTATCGGCCATATCAATTCTGCATATTCTGCTCCCTGTGAAAGGCCCAATGGCAATGTAATAGCTGCTGCAACAATGATAAGTTGCCAACCCCAGAAATGTATTTTACTGAGTGTGTCATTGAACATCCTGGCTTTACACAAGCGTTGTAAAGAATAATAAACACCCATAAAGATCCCGTTTCCAACAAAGGCAAATATCACTGCATTTGTATGCAATGGGCGAAGCCTTCCAAATGAGCCGTACTGGGTAATATTCAATGCCGGGAATACCAGTTGCAATGCTATCCAGAGCCCGGCCAGCATTCCAACTGCACCCCAGATCATTGTTGCATACGCAAAATTCTTAACCGTTCTGTTGTCGTAATAAAATTTTTCTACCTGCATTTTTTACTTGGTTGTTTTGGTGATTTTTTTTGATTCGGGGTTTTGTTGCTTTTGTCATCAAAAAGCATTCTAACTGAAGGGGTATAATCGTCGTCGAATTGGCCATTGCTTACACTCCATAAAAAAGCAGCCAGGAAACTTCCGGCTACTATAATGCTGATTCCAATAAGGATGAACAATGCACTCAAGAGTTGTATTTTAATTTTTCAAAAGTAAAAGAGATGTCAAAGGCATGAAATGAGTATTGTCAAAATGAAATATGATATAAATCAGCCCGATATTTTTGGTAAAATAATAAATCTTATCAAAGCCCATATTGTCTTGCTTTCAGGTTGCTGGCAAGTGTAACAAACAATACGATGCTTATACTGCTGGCGGGCATCAGGATGGCTGCAACCAATGGAGACAAGGATGCACTTACTGCAAAGGAAAGGCCCGCAATATTGTAAAATACTGATAATATGAAACTGGCAGTTACAATTTTTTTACCTGCTTTAGCAAAAGCAGCGAGTTTACCGATGTTTTTTAACTGGCCGGCATCCAGTATTGCATCACAGGCAGGTGTAAATTGAGCAGAATGATCATTTACTGCTATACCCACATCAGCCTGCATAAGAGCACCTGAATCGTTCAGCCCGTCACCGATCATCATTACTTTTTTATTGCCCTGTTGAAGTTCTTTGATATATTCCAGTTTTTCAACAGGTGTTTGCCTGAATTTTAATGGGGTTGACTGGTCAAAAATATACTGAAGGTTTTCTTTCTCACTGTCATTGTCACCGGATAGTACGTGCAATTCATACCCGTCGTTTTTAAGATTGCTGATCTCTTTCTTTATACCCATTCTATAAAGATTGTTGATACTGAATCTTCCTTTCAGATCATTTCCTATTTCCACATGTACATGGGTTCCTGTATCGAAAATGATCTGTTCGGAGTTTGTTTCCCCGATAAAAATGGCGGACCCCATTTTTACCGGTATATTATTTACAATGGCAGAGATCCCCTTGCCTGCATATTCTTTAAATTCAGTTATTTCAAATTGGCTTCCTGCCTTTGTTTTTAAATTAGATGCGATGATCCTGCTGAGCGGATGGGATGATTGATTGCTGATATCCTTCAATATATTTAATTCTGTTTCCGATAATGTTTTACCGGTATATTCCAAAACAGATTCATTGGCTTGTGTAATGGTTCCTGTTTTATCAAAAACAATGGTATCAATGGATGCAAGGATTTCAATAACTGTTGAATTTTTCAGGTATAATTTATTCCTTCCAAAAATGCGCAGCATATTCCCATAGGTAAAAGTTGCAGATAGTAACAATGAGCAAGGGCAGGCAACGATCAAAACGGCAGTCAGCGCAGGTAATATATTTGCCGGATTGTTGATCCACCAAAAAATGACAGCTACAGCAGCAATTGAAAACAACCCGAGTGTAAAATACCGGCTCCAGGGATGTATGAATGATTGTTTCCTGTTTTTTGGAGTGCTGAAAATATCATTGTTCCATAATTCTGTAATATAACTTTGCGAAACAGCATTTACCACTTCAAGTTCTATAGCGCTGCCTGATTGTTTGCCCCCGGCATAGATCAACTCCCCGATGTTCCTTTTAACAGCACTGTTCTCGCCACTAACAAAGCTGTAATCAACCATGGCATTTCCTTTTAACAGGATTGCATC
>JAYSWW010000316.1:0-9870 GCA_043717805.1 Ferruginibacter sp. | reverse complement strand
TGAAGAAACCTATTCAGGAAAAGCTGAGTTTAATAAAATAACAGAAATCCCTTCTAATATTTTTGTGTTAAAAGAGGACTGTTACTTTTTTCAATTTAGCAATAATTCAGATGATGATAAAATTTTGGTAACCAAAGAAATTGCCATAGAGATTTTAAGACACGACATTCGAAAATATTTGTCGACAGCACCTAAACCCAAGAAGTAGATAAGCGAACGTACAACATTGGGTTTGCTGCAAGGCTGGCTGGACGTTGGAGCAATGGTCATTTTATCACTGTTGTGCTTCATCTGGGCTGGACAAACATTGTTGGGCTTTTGTTTGCTAACCTGTACTTTTATATCTTTAATCAGCAGCGGTTCCGGGCTGGACGAGCAATGAATTCCAGCCCTGCAGCAAGCCCTGCCCGTTATACGCAAATATTCAAACACACTATGGATCTAGAAAGATTAAAACACCCTAGTTTCCCGCAACCCAAAGATGACAACGAAAAAGTTTGGCGTTACCTCAGTTTTTCCAAATTCATAAACCTATTACTTACTGATTCCCTTTATTTCTGTAGGGTTGACTTATTAAATGACTCGTACGAAGGAACTTATACAAAGACAAATGCTGGATCTCGTTTTACGACGGATAAGGAAAGTAATGCATATAAAATAGATGTTGAGAATAAAAAGAGAAATCGGAAAACAATGTTCGTGAATTGTTGGAGAATCGATCATTATGAATCCGAGGCAATGTGGAAATTATATTGTCCAAACAATGAAGGTGTCGCTATTCAAACAACTTATAAGAAATTAGCTAGCTCTTTGCCAAATGATCCAGCAATTTATATGGGGTTAATTAAATATATAGATTATGAAGAAGAAACCTTTGATTCTGGAAATGCTTTTAACTCTTCAATGCATAAAAGGAAATCATTCGAGCATGAAAAGGAACTACGATTAATTTATCCCGCCACGAAATATTGGAAAGCACCAAATGAAGATATTATTGAAGAAGGCTTTACCCAAAAAGTAAATCTAATTGAAAATATAGAGGCCATATATGTTAACCCTTTTGCACCGCAGTGGTATTATGACACTGTTGATCTTCTTAGTAGTAAACTAGAAATCTCATTCAACTTAAAATGGTCAGTAATAAAAGGCATTCCTTATATATAGTACTTAATTTGCGTATAACAAAGGCATTTATGCATGCCGGGCGGACGGAAATAATTTCAGCTACAATTTTTTATTATTCTTCAGTTCCGGCTTGACAGTTTATTAATTAAAATTTAATTTCAAGTAAAATTTTCGTTCCTTTAACGGGCGACGAGCATCGGCAGTCGGAATTCTAATTCCCGTCCTGCGTAAATGCTAATCGTTGGTAGCAAATTTATTCGGCGATATAGTTCTGAAATAGGTTGATATAAATTTAGTAATTTTAAATCAGACAATATATCATGAATCATGACTACGCAATTTGTAATAGTCAAATCACATAAAAGTACTGGCATAGCAATACTGCTTACACTTTTATTCGGCCCTATTGGCCTCTTTTATGCAAGTGTTGCTGGAGGCATTATTTTGACATTTGTTGTTCCTGCCATCCTAATTATTCTAATTTTTGCTGGTGCTATACAAAGCGAAGCAATTCTGTTAGCATCTTTAATTTTTACTTTTGTTATTTCTATTTTTTACTGGCTAATTTGTATTATTTGGGCAATTATAGCTGTTCAAGATTATAATAAACAATTGGACGAAGATTTTAAAAGACAGCAAATTTTAAATTCATCTTATAATACCACACAGAGTTATTCAAATTTTTCCTCGCCAACTGAATCGAAACAACATATTGTTCCTAGTCAGGTTAATTCTAACATTCCTTCTTTACAAGAATGGTTGAAAGAAAATCCTGGCAGAGCGATCCATGACTATTATACAAAATTCGGAAGATCACTACAGTAAGAAAATCTGCTGCCAACAACATGCGGCGGCTTATAAATGACGCAGCAGTTAAGGGAAGTCCAACAACGGCTGAATATTTTTTTTCTATTCCTCCTTCCTGAACCCGATCCTTGTTCGGGGTTTTTGTGGCGGCGACAATAATTTTTTCAGGTATTGGAAAATGAGAATAATTTCATCATCATGTTTCGTAAGTTTCTTTTCAACTTTTTCCAGTTGTAATAAAATGTCTTTATTAGTCATCAGCAATTCCCTCATTTTAGTAAATACTCTTATGATCTGAATATTTACCCGGATAGCTGTTTCACTGTTTAAAACGCTTGATAGCATAGCAACCCCCTGTTCAGTGAAAGCCAACGGCAGATACCTCGTTCCTCCCCATCTTGAGGTGCCAAATTGGCTCCTCAAAATTCCGAACTCTTCTTTTGCTATTTCAAACATAAAATCAGCAGGAAACCTGCTGATATTTCTCTTAACCTGTCTTTTTAATTGTTTTGTTTCAACCTGGTATAATTTTGCCAGGTCATGATCAAGCATTACTTTCTGCCCACGTATAAGATAAATATTATTCATTATTAGTTCATCTGGGATGATGACTGTTTTAGTGCTTTTTGCCATGGTGAACAGTTTAAATAGATGTTATGGCAAACTTACTATTCAGAAACTTTCTGCTGTATTAAAATGACTGAAGTTTATTTAGTATTAGCTTAAATTAATTCAACCATCTGGCAGGCCTCTGCCTTAGCCCCCTAAATGGCTGGACTGAATTGTAAAATCAATTTAGTTTCATTCTGGCGTAAGTGTTCCGCAGGATCACTTGTGACTCTCTAAGATTGCAGGTCTTCCCGAATTTATCGGGACAGGGAACAGCAACCAAGGCAAAGAGTTCTCCTATACCCCGGCTCGCTGCACACGAAACAACATTAAACCTGGCTTTGTTTCTATTTGACTTTTATTTTCAAAAGGTGTGATCACTGGCTGCAGCGGGTCGTTTTGCAAAAAAGCCGGAAAGTAAATAATTTACTTTCCGGCTTTGTAGTCCCGACAAGAATCGAACTTGTATCTAAAGTTTAGGAAACTTCTATTCTATCCCCGTCCGAACGGCGTTCAGCCGGGCGGGCATTGAATTATGGGATCCTTTTTTTTAAATACCTTCTTCAAGCCGATGATTTAAAATATTTCTCCCTCGCAATTGCTTGCTCCTCGGTCGCAAATTCTTCTTTGTAAATTAACTTAAAGGGAATGTAAGGTCTGATAGATTCTGTCATCCCTGTGTTGTGCTGCAAAATTCTTTTTTCCAGGTCATGGCAATGACCTTTATATAAATAATCATGATTTATGCTCTTTAGAACATAAGCATAATACATAGGTGCGAATTTTGTAGTCCCGACAAGAATCGAACTTGTATCTAAAGTTTAGGAAACTTCTATTCTATCCATTGAACTACGGGACCAGGGTGAATATCGAACAAGGAACATCAAATGATGAAGTTGTTACCTGTTTAATTTTCGGGAGGCAAAAATAAGGTTTTCTTCTTTCTATATACACATATCATTGATTTTACAGCAGAATTTTCACTATTCAACGGTAATTATGAACTAAGAACTCCAAACTTTGAACTTTCCTATCTTTGCTCCCCGCTTAAAAGGCGTTCAGCCGGGCGGGCAAATTATTTGTTTTATGAAGTGGATGAACATGCTTATTAAATACCGGCTAATGCTGGGTATTGTTTTATTGGCCCTGGCCATATTTGTAAATTACCAAACCGGTTTCTGGCCTTCTTTTATCATATATTTTATTGCAGTAATATTAATAGTGGGCCATTTTTTATTCGGGCCAATGCGTTTGATTCAAACTGCGATGGAAGAAGGAAATATGGATGCTGCCAAAAAAGTAGTAGCCGGAATAAAATTCCCCGCTTTGTTGATCAAGCCGGTCCGATCTGTTTATTATACCATCAAAGGAAACCTCGATATGGTTGACCAGAATTTCGACAGTGCAGAAAAGAACATGAAAAAAAGCCTGTCACTCGGTGGTGGTGCCATGACCAAACAGGCAGAAGGGCCCAACAAATTACAACTGGGCATGCTCTGTATGCAAAAGGGAAACATCAAAGAAGCGGAATCCTATATCCGGCAAGCCATCCGTGCGGGATTGCCCGATAATGAAAACAACGCTGCCGCTTATTTGCAATTATGCTCCATCATGATGAATAAAAGAGAATTCCGTGCTGCCAAAGAATATTTCAGAAAGGCAAAAGGATTTAAGCCGACAACGCCACAGATCGTTGACCAGATCAAACAAATAGAGAAATATATTACGAGGATGCCGGGATGATCAATTTGAAGATTTGAAGATGTGCTGATATGAAAATTAAAGAACAATTCTAATTAACCGGCAAATCTTCAAATTAGCCAAACAATTCTTCCACCTTTTTACACCGATAATCAAAGATCCCTTTCAATTGTTTCTTTACAAAAAGACTGTTGGCAATATCTCCTAAAAACCACAATGGAAGTTTGTAATGAATGATATCCGTCATTTCCACAAACCCATCAACTTCTTTAAAATGATGCTGGTGATGCCACATGCTGTATGGCCCGTAACGCTGTTCATCCACAAAATATTTTTTGTCTTTTACATGGGTAATTTCAGTCATCCAGTAAAGTGGAATGCTTAATACCGGGTGTACTTTATATTCTATTACCTGCCCTGCATACATTTCATTTCCCTGGTTTTCAGATAATATCTTAAATCCAAGATGAGGAGGTGTTATGGCTTGCAAGTTTTGCGGGTTGCTGAAAAAATCCCATGCCTTGTCAAGCCTTATAGGAATTTTTTGTGTCCATATTAACTGGTAAACTTTGCTCATAGTTATCTAAACAGATCACGGTTCATTTTGTTCAGATAAGAGAATTGATAAAGAAAAATAGATATCCTTACCCGTACGAGCAGGTGCTTAGCTTACCTGTATATGTAAATGATTGTTGTTATCCGGGAATACAATGCCCAATTGTCTTACCAGGTTGCTTATAGACGGGTCTATGATATTCGAGGCCGGCTGGCTCCTGAATTTCGTATAATTATGATGGCCGAAAAAAGTTCCCTGCAATGGCATTCCAAATCCGAAATGCTGATTCTGCCTCGCATTCAAGGGAAGGAGCCAGGTCAAAATATTCTTCACCATTGTATCCGGGCCGGGCAATTCCCAGTTTCCACCTGCATAATTCAGATCAATGCACCGTCCGGCACAATGCCCGGTGCAATTGCCATTTGCATCAGCGTCCCTGATAAAACTGCCAATTATGATCTTTAGGTAATTGTTTAGTTTTGCCTGTTCACATACCTGATAAATAACAGGGAGTATTTTTATAACTGCGTTATTCGGGTCTACCTGGAGCACCCGCTGCCCTTTCACAATTTTTTCCAACTGGTCTTTTGGATTGAATTTTAAATATGCATTCACCCCCACAATACCCGCATTGATGCTGTCAAGTATTTTCTGCGCATGCCATTGATTGAATGAAAATATATTTTGCATGGGTGGAGCGGCCGGCCCCCCAGGTGCAGGGGTAGCAGGTTGTTGCGGGCTTGCTGCATTCAATATCTGCTGCATGATACTCCATGTATGCGGTCCGATGATACCATCCGATTGTGATGCTGAAAAGCCCTGTTGTTGCTGCCATGCTGCTGTTGCCTGTGCAAAAGCTTCTTCGCCCAGGCTTACATTCTGTTGCCCTGAAAAAGGAAGCAACAGGTCATTTATTTTATCATAAAATTGACCCCAGCCAAGTTTGTTTGCATAATACTGGTTCTGGTTAACTGCATTTGCCCAGTTTGTAACCAGGGAATCGTATAGATTTTCTTCAATCTCATAAGCCCGGTTATCATCTTCATAAACATCGTAATTGAATTCATTGTCAAAAACTTTGATCCGTGCCCCCCCTTGTGTATTATTGAATATGCGCTGTATTTTTTCTGACATTCTTTGCGGGTTTCCATGATCAGGCCAATTCGCTAAAATTGTCTTTAAGTACAGTTCGAGAAATTCTTCTACAGTTTCCGAGTTTATTTTCTGTACTGCCGTAGCTGTATATTTCGGCCCTACTGATGAACCTGCATTGCACAGCTCGTGATAAATGGCCCGTACATGAGCAGATTGGTTATAGTAAGTCATGAATTTTGCAAACAATGCCGGCTGTAAACTCAATCTACCCTGTAATGTTTTTAATTCTTTTGCAAAATATTCTTTTGCCATTACGAACTCAGCAATAATTATTTCATAATCCAATCCGGCATAATAAAAACGCTGAGCCCATCCATTCCATCTGAGTGTTTCAGGATCTGTTACACCTTTGATCTTTTTAACAAAGTACGTATCGCTGGACCTGGATATTTTATAATCAGCCGATGAGCTATCGATCTCTATTCCGTATCTTTTAAAGGCAGCGGGGGCTTTACTTATCCATTCTGTTATATTTCCATGTATAAAGGTAAATTGCCTGAAGCCCATACTGATTATGGCGTCGTCATAAGAATAAAAATCCTGAATTTTTCCATTAGTCTCTGCATCAGCTAAACGTTGGAAAGTATCAATATCTGTTTCAGTAATACCATATTGATTTAAAGGAATGGTTGCATTTATTTTTTTTGCTGCTTCATCTACTCTTATGGATGGTTTCCGGTCGAGCCCAGTCCAGCTACCATACCTGCCTGGTTTAAACCCTGTTGGCACGTGGTCTGTACTAAAAGATAAAGGAACAGTTTCAAGTGAATAAGTTCCAACAACAACTGCTGTTGAAGAAGTTCCTCCTGCTGTACTGGTTTGAAAAAGAGTACTCTTCAATATACTCCAGGTTTTAGGGCCAATGATGCCATCACAATCCTTTGCCGGCATACCTATGCTTTTTTGCCATGCCGATACAGCTTCTGTAAAATCTTCTTCGCCTAAACTTACATTTTGCTGCCCGGAAAATGGAAGCAGAAAATCGTTGATCTTATCATGGTATTGATACCATCCCAAAGATTGACTATAATAGGAATTTAAACGAACTGCTTTTGACATATCTGGAACAAGCTCGTCTGTATATCCACTTTCATAAGAATTCCAACGATCTTCTTGCTCTGATTGTCCATACAAATCTCTTGACCTGTGTTCGATCGCACTCATGTATTGGAGTTTTGCAGATTCTATTTTTGCTCCCACGCCTGCTGCTCTTCTCATATCGAAATGCATGATATCACCATACCTGCCTCCCCAATCAAGGCCTGATTCAACCATTACTTTTACAAACTCCCTTGATACACCCAGGAAACCATTCTTAAAAATGTCTTCGGGATTTGACCGGCTTCCTTTCCATGCTTTAGAGATCTCTGTGAGGTCTTTTTGTATCAATGATTTTGCCTGGCTAACACTAAAACTTTTCCAGGGGTTATAGCTACACTGTGCAATTAATGATATAAGTGTACTTTCATTTTGAATATCCAGTAATGAAAAATATTCTTTCAGGTAATTATTCAATACTGCATAATCATCGTATAATTTCAAATACTGTGCAGTAGTTGAATTTGTTCCCAATCCCCAATTTATTCCCTGTATTGCTGTATTGGCAACCAGGTTTGCCACTTTCCCCATCCAGGTATTGAATGCATCATGCGATTGAATATAAGGACAACCGTTATAATTTATATCAACAGCCAATCCAAACATATGGTATGAATACGTTGCTGTAGATGAAACCAACCTTGAACCGGAAAACCCTTCATGGGTTAACATTAAATTATCGCCGGCAATAGTTGGATCTGCAGCAGGCCCCCCGTATTGAATTGCCAGTTTAAGCTCCAGTTGTTTTAAATGGATCGCAAGATTTTCCTGGACATATTGATCACCCTTAAGACTTCTGCCTAAAAAAGTTACTTTGGTAAACCTGTCAAACCATTTTTGCGGGTCCTCTCCGGCGTTCCTTACAATCGCCTTTAGAAATACTGCCGGCGCTTCCCGAACCTCAGCATGTTTTTTCCGGTCATCTCTTTCCCTGATAACAATAGGATTTGAGGACAGTGAATATTTAGAGAATGTGAAACTACCGGTTCCGGGTGATGTTATTATTGGAGTGGGGCCGGGAGCTGTGGCGGTTGCTGATAAAATAATATTTTTAATCATGCCCCAGGTAGTAGGACCAAGTATCCCATCAGAATCTTTACTGGAAAATCCCTGTTGAGATTGCCAGGCTGATAAAGCCTGTGCAAATGCTTCAGCGCCGAGACTTACATTTACCTGTCCCGAAAATGGCAATAAGAAATCATTGATCTTATCATGGTATTTATCCCACCCTAATGTTCCTGCATAATAGTCGTTCAGCCTAACGGCCCTAGACATGTCAGTAACAAGATCTTCATTTGAATTAATATATACAGGATCTTCATATAAATGCATATCACTTTCAAAACTATATTCACCCAGGCCTTCTTCAGGTTCCATTAATCCAAACCCTATTTTGTCAAACCAGGGCCGATTTAAAATTGGATATAGCCATGCATTTTCTATTACCTGTTGATGTGCAATTTTGCCAATGGGTGCAATGTTCTGGAAATTGGGATTTGCCGTAAACTTATCACCGATGACCCTTGGGCAACTGCCAAGGTTTTTTGCGCTACAGCTCCAGGCCCAATAGTGATAGAATTTTTTATCACCGCTTGCCCAGTGGTTTATATTTTCGGCCCACCACGTTGCATACAGGCAATCCAGGCCCCAACATTCAATTATTCTTTCTTTATAAACACCGGGATATCCAAGTATCCTTGCCAATGGCCTGCCACCGGCAGAGTGTGCGGCAATGATAATACTGTTGAAATCGGAACTGGCCGGGAGATAACCTTTTGCCTGGATTGCTTTTAAACATGCTGTTAAGAATTTATCCAGCCCTCCCCGATTATTAAGTATTACGTCTTCGTTTTGCGGATTGCTGCTTAAGGTTGGTGCAATAAGGATCGCATTCCTGCGTGTAGTATAAAAGTAATCGCGGATATTGCTGTAGTTCTTCCAGTAATATTCAATACCATTTGTCCTGTTCCCATCCGAAAACAAACCATGCAGGTACAATACTATATTAACTTTATCCGATGCGGTAAAACCGGCAGGGATGAAAATCCCTGTTTTTAATGATCGCCCCAAAACAGCGCTCACATTGATATAATCGGTTGTACCTTTTGCAGGATCAACGTAAAACTCATTGGTAAAAAGTTCATCGCTTATTTCACTGCTTATATCCTTCCATTCATTTTCTGAAAAAACAGGTTCCATTGTAGTTTCAGTTTCTTCATCACTGCTTTCATAGATATTGTATGATTCGTTGTTATATAATTCTTCAAGTTCTTCTTCTGGAATGTTTGGAGGGGGGCAATCAATCTTATCAGGATTGGGATCAATTACTTCCCAAAGCTTTGCAACCAAATTATTGATTATTGAAATTGCAGTAGGTATTAAAGTCTGAATTGGCGCACCAATACTTATTGCAGTTAACTCAGCCTTCGCAACAACTGTAAGTTCAGTATCCAGATCAAGTATTGTTGGATTTTGTACATATGGTGCTACACCGCCATTGCTGGCATCTCCACCCGGGCTCTTAGGATGGTATTTACTATGTAAGTTAAGAAGGTCTAAAGCAAAATTATATTGAACGTCTTTCTCGGGAAAAATAAATGCTGCCGTTTCACTATCACAAAACATGGAGCGTCGATTACAATTTGCAGAACCTACTATGGCCAGTTCATTATCGATAATATATATTTTTGAATGAATCTTTTCATGGAAGTATTTATTGTTTCCTTTTGTAAGCTGGGTAATTTGCACATTCCCGGGATTGGGTATTTTGAACATCAATTTATCAATAAATTCCTGCCTTTTTCTTTTCGCTATCATTA
>JAYSWW010000315.1:0-3886 GCA_043717805.1 Ferruginibacter sp. | reverse complement strand
AAACCATTGCCATTTTTAAAATAATATTTGTTTCATGAACAAAATTCATTCCCCTTTTAGGGAGTCTGGAGCTGGATTGTGTCTAAATACAGCTCTTTGTGCTTTCGGTATGAGCGGGCTTGTTTTTCATGCACCTTTCATTCATGCAAATCCCGGGTTTAATTTATATGGGGTTTGGGAACGATCACAAAAAACTGCTGCAGATATATATCCTGCTATCAGGTCATTTGATTCAATAGACACGATGCTTGCAGATAAGGCAATTGACCTTGTAATAGTCAATACCCCCAATTACACTCATTTTGAATTTGCAAAAAAAGCCCTGTTGGCCGGTAAGCATGTGCTGGTAGAAAAATCGTTTACTGTTACCGTTGGTGAAGCAGAAGAATTGATCGTTCTTGCAAATGAAAAAAATAAAGAACTGGCAGTTTTTCAAAACAGGCGTTACGACAGTGATTTTAAAACTGTAAAAAAGATTGTTGATGATGGTATACTGGGAGAAATTACTGAAGCTGAGTTTCATTTCGACCGGTATAAACCTGAACTGAGCCCGAAGAAACACAAGGAATCCGGCATACCCGGCTCGGGCTTGTTGCACGACCTGGGCCCACACATCATCGACCAGGCTTTGTGCCTGTTCGGAATGCCGGTATCTGTTTTTGGTATCCTGAATATTACCCGGCCGGGATCAGTTGTAAATGATGATATTGAAATAATACTCAATTATTCTACACGTTCTGTAAAACTAAAAGCAGGTTTGCTGGTAAAAGAAATTTTGCCTGCTTATTTCCTGCGTGGCACAAAAGGAACTTTCACAAAGGAAAGGGCAGATATACAGGAAGATATTTTAAAAATGGGGCAAAAACCCGGAACAAAAAACTGGGGAACAGAACCTGAAACTGCCAGTGGTATGTTAAAACTGAGCAACAATGGGAAAACCAAACGAATGCCTGTAAGGTCATTACAAGGGAATTACATGGAATTTTATGATGGCCTTTATAATTCCATCATATATGGAAAGCCACTTCCCGTTTCTGCTCAGGATGGATTGAATGTTATGCGGGTAATTGAAGCTGTGCAGGATTCTGATAAATTTAAAAAAGAAATTTTTTTATAGATAAGTTTCAGGTAGCTAAGCCCGCCAGTAAATCACGAAACCTGCTTAAAACCTATTAACTTCAGTCTTTTAGCTAAAGCCAGACTAATTTTATCAAAGCTAATACAGCTTTCCAATGATAATACTGTAAATTGCCGCTCAAATATTGATTCATTTAATTTATTGTAAATATGGCAGAAGAGCATGCAAAGAAACGCATAGCCATTTTTGGTTCTACGGGTTCAATTGGTACACAGGCTCTGGAAGTGATCAGGTCGTATCCTGAATTGATGGAAGTTGAGATATTAACCGCACAGACAAAAGAAGACCTGCTCATTACCCAGGCATTGGAATTTTTACCAAATGCCGTTGTTATCGGGGATGAAAAGAAATATGAAAAAGTAAAAGCTGCACTAGCTTCCACTGATATAAAGGTTTTTTGTGGTGAAGACGCACTGGAAGAAGCTGCTGATTTTGATACCTATGATATCATGTTGGCTGCTATTGTTGGGTTTGCCGGCCTGAAACCTACATTAAAAGCTGTCTCAAAAGGTAAGGTTATTGCACTTGCTAATAAAGAAACGCTGGTAGTTGCAGGTGATATAGTGATGAAAATGGCCCTTGAAAAAAGAGCTCCCATCATTCCGGTTGACAGCGAACATTCAGCCATTTTTCAATGCCTGGTAGGCGAGTCACGTAACCCGATCGAAAAGATAATATTAACAGCAAGTGGTGGCCCTTTCCTTGGTAAAAAACCGAATTTCCTTGTCAATGTTAAACGTGATCATGCCCTGCAACATCCCAACTGGAGCATGGGGGCAAAGATCACCATCGACTCTGCAACCCTTATGAATAAGGGGCTTGAAATGATCGAAGCGAAATGGCTGTTCAATTTACAACCCAACCAGGTTGAAGTGGTTATTCATCCCCAAAGTATCATTCACAGCATGGTTCAGTTTGAAGACGGAAGTATAAAAGCTCAGATGGGTTTGCCGGATATGAAACTGCCGATTCAGTATGCACTTGGATTCCCGGAGAGGTTGAAGAATAATTACCCAAGATTGAATTTCAAAAAATACCCCGCACTTAATTTTGAAGAACCCGATCTGAAAACTTTCAGAAATCTTGGACTTGCAACAGAAGCCCTTCAAAAAGGCGGTAATACAGCCTGTGTGCTGAATGCGGCCAATGAAATTGCAGTATGGGCTTTTTTAAAGAACAGGATCGGTTTTTTGGATATCACAGCCGTAGTAGAAAAAACAATGCTGGATATAAGTTTTATAGAAAAGCCAACATTGCAGGAATATTTTGACAGTGATGGCGAGGCCCGTAACTTCGCCGCCTCGTTGATGAAATTATAAACTTTTAAGTCGTTTAAAGGTTTAAGACGTTTCTTGTAACTCGAAAATTTCAAATGTAAAAAACCTTTAAACGGTTTTTAAACGACTTTAACCTTTTAAACGAACAATTACATAACAATTAAAATTAGCCCAAGGGCATTTAATTCATGACATTATTAGCAATTGACTGGGGCAGCGTAGGATTAAAAGCAGCACAATTATTATTATCTCTTTCAATATTGGTTATTCTGCATGAATTTGGGCATTACATTACAGCAAAATGGTTCAAGTGCAGGGTTGAAAAATTTTATTTATTCTTTGATCCCTGGTTCTCCATTTTTAAAAAGAAAATAGGCGATACTGAATATGGTATCGGATGGCTTCCATTGGGAGGGTATGTAAAAATTTCCGGAATGGTTGATGAGAGCATGGATAAGGAACAATTAAAACTTCCGCCACAACCATGGGAATTCAGGAGTAAGCCGGCCTGGCAGCGTTTGATCATTATGATCGGCGGGGTTACTGTAAATATTTTACTGGCATTTGTTATTTATGCAGGCATTTTGATGGTATGGGGTGAAAAGAAAGTGCCGGCCTCATCATTGAGAGATGGCATTACTTTTAACGATCCGATTTTTACTGACCTTCAGTTTAAAAACGGTGATAAGATTTTAGCTGTTGATGGCAAACCGGTTGATGAGTTTGGTGACATTCTTAGAAAACTACTGATCGTTGACAGTACCGTTTCCATTGAAAGGAATGGCAAGCCGATGGTTCTTCAAATGCCTGTTGACCTGATCGGTAAATTGGTCGAAAAGAAAAAGAAAACAGAGGGGCCGCTGATCAGTCCACGTGTACCCGTTATCGTTTTAGATGTAGCTGATACCAGCAATGCTTATAAGGCCGGTTTGAGAAACAGTGATATTATTTTAAGTGTCAATGGCGTCAATACCAGGTTCTTTGATGAATTTGAAGCTGAAATGATCAAAAAGAAAAAAGCAGATACGGTAAATATTACAGTAAATCGCCACGACAGCATCCTGCATTTTACCACTGTGTTAAATGATAAAGGGAAGATCGGGTTTAACAGGCCACAGGCATTTGAAACTTTTGACAGCCTCGGGGTATTCAAATTCACAATAAAGAAATATGGGTTTTTTGCTGCATTTCCGGCAGGGGTTAAAAGAGCGGGAAGCGAATTGAAATTTTACATAGACCAGTTTAAAAAAATATTATCTCCTAAAACAGGTGCTTACAAAGCTGTTGGAGGATTTAAAGCAATGGGGTCCGTTTTTTCAGGAACAGAGTGGGACTGGGAACATTTCTGGACGATCACTGCATTTTTTTCCATTGTACTTGCATTCATGAATCTTTTACCTATACCGGCACTTGATGGCGGCCATGTGTTGTTTACATTGATAGAAATGGTAACCGGACGTAAACCCAGCGA
>JAYSWW010000314.1:0-3916 GCA_043717805.1 Ferruginibacter sp. | reverse complement strand
TGGGCATCTCTTTGGAAAATGTTTCTGTAAAAATTTCCGGTACAAAACTCCGGGAAAGCGGCCCCTTACTGATCACTCATTGGGGACTGAGCGGCCCGGCCATTTTAAAATTATCTGCCTGGGGTGCAAGAGAGCTTGCTTTGAAAAATTATGATTTCAGTATTTTGGTAAACTGGTTGCCGTTATATAATGAGATCAGCTTAAAAGAAAAAATGCAGCAATTGAGATTTGAAATTGCTTCACAGAAATTATATAACAGGAATCCATTTAGTTTACCGGGCCGTTTGTGGGAATATTTTTTACAGGCAGCAGGCATATCTTCTGAGATACGTTGGGCCGACCTTCCGGCAAAAGAACAGAACAAACTCATTAAAATTTTATGTGCGCAGGAATTTAAGGTAAACGGGAAAACTACTTTTAAAGAGGAATTTGTAACAGCCGGTGGGGTTCACTTAAATGAGATCGATGTAAATACCATGCAGAGCAAAATAGCCCCTGGTTTATTTTTTGCAGGAGAAATAATGGATACGGATGGTATTACCGGTGGATATAATTTTCAAAATGCGTGGACAACTGGTTGGATAGCGGCAAAGGGAATTGTTGAAAATGTATGATTTGTGATGTATGATCTATGATTTGTTAAGCAATCCGCAAATCGTGATCATACATCATACATCTTACATCATATATCATACATACTGTGTAACTTTCGCACTGAATGAAAAAAATTGACAAGTACATATTGGGAAAATACCTGACGAGTTTTTTCTTTTGCCTTTTATTATTAACAGTAATTGTAGTGGTTGTTGATGTAAGTGAAAAAACAGATGATTTTGTAAAATCGAAATTGTCTGCATCACAAATCATCACCGATTATTATTTTGGATTTATCCCCCGTATAGATGCAATGCTTTTCCCGCTTTTTGTTTTCATTGCTGTTATATTTTTTACTTCAAAGATGGCAGGCCGTTCAGAGATTATCGCTATTCTCAGCAGTGGTGTCAGTTTCCAAAGATTCTTGTTGCCTTATTTCATCGGAGGCGTTTTTTTATCTGCTTTGTTATGGGCGGGCTATCAGTATGTGGTGCCCAATGCAAACAGGAAATGGGGGGATTTTGAAAAAAAATACATTGATGGGCCCGGGGTACCGGGAAATGCCGGTGGTATTTATAAACAGAATTTATATTTCAGGATCGATTCAAATACTTATGCCGCTATCAAAGGGTATGATACCGTTGCGAAATCGGGGAATAATTTTTCCATTCAAAAATTTGTGAATAATAAAATGGTTTATAACCAGCGCGCCCAGAGTTTTAACTGGGATACTGCAAAAAGAAAATGGTTGCTAAGTAATGTACTGGAAAGACAGTTGAACGACATAAATGAAACCATAACCAAGTCAGGGACAAAATATGCGAATTACAATTTTAAGCCGATAGACTTGCGTAAAGATGATTATTTAAAAGACCAGATGACAACACCTGACCTTGATAATTTTATTAAATTAGAGAAAATGAGGGGCTCCGAAATGCTTGCCACGCTTCAGGTGGAAAGGTATAACAGGGATGCAATACCTGTTTCTGTACTGATCTTAACGATCATCGGGGCAGTACTGGCTTCAAAAAAGGTTAGGGGGGGGAGTGGCGCTCACTTAGCCCTGGGTGTTGTGATCAGTGTGTTGTATATACTATTCAGCCGGTTCTCAGTAGTGTTTGCCACCAAGGGGGATTTTACACCCTGGCTTGCTTCCTGGACCCCAAATTTGCTTTTTGGGATACTTGCATTTTACCTGTATAAAATTTCACCCAAATAAAGCAACTTTTACTTTTTATATTCCAACTTTCTTTTAAAACTTTTGTTTAACAGGTGTTCTCATCGTAATTTTAGGAATGTTTTTAATGTAGCTTTTTTGCAATGCTGTAAAAGAAGACCCCTTAAGGCGGAGAGAATGTTGCAATGAAAAATAAATGCCTGTTACAACAAATTAATTAAATACATATCATACAACATAATTTACAATGGGTATCATAAAAGAAAGATTCAGGGAAAAAGCTGATATAGTTACAGTAGAAATAAAAGAACTGCTTAAAGAGCATGGTGATAAAAAAATTGGTGAAGTTACCCTTAGTCAGATTTACCAGGGCATGCGTGGTATTACCGGTCTGGTTTCTGAAACTTCTTTGCTGGATGCACAGGATGGCATCCGTTTCAGGGGATATTCAATACCTGAATTAAGAGAGAAATTACCAAAGGTAAAAGGAGGAACCGAGCCATTACCCGAAGGCTTATTTTACCTGATGCTGGTAGGGGACCTTCCTTCAGATGAAGATGCAAATCACCTGGGAAGTACCTGGCAACGCAGAAGCCATGTGCCCAATCATGTATTTACCACCATTGAAGCATTGCCTGTTTCAACTCATCCGATGACTCAGTTTGTTGTGGCAATCATGGCATTGCAGACAGAAAGCCAGTTCTCGAAAAGATATGCTGCAGGCATGAATAAGAAAGATTATTGGGATGCAGTTTTTGATGATACGATGGACCTGATCGCAAGGTTGCCCAGGGTAGCTGCGTATATATATCGCCGTAAGTATAAGAACGGCGATCATATTCAGCCAAATGGTTTGCTCGACTGGGCAGGGAATTTTGCACATATGATGGGTTATGATGACGAAGGCTTTAAAGAACTGATGCGTTTGTATATGACCATACACGCCGATCATGAAGGCGGGAATGTTTCTGCCCATACCACTCATTTGGTTGGATCGGCTCTCAGCGATCCTTACCTAAGCCTGGCTGCCGGCATGAACGGGCTTGCCGGTCCATTACACGGACTTGCAAACCAGGAAGTGATCAAGTGGATATTTGAATTAAGGGATGAGATCGGTTCTGATAATCCTTCGAAAACTCAGATAGAAGAATATGTGAAAAAAACATTGAGTGAGGGAAAAGTTGTTCCGGGATACGGCCATGCTGTATTGAGACAGACAGATCCACGCTTTACAGCTCAAATGGAATTTGGCAAGAAGCATATGCCGGATGACCCATTGGTTCAAACAGTGTGGAATATATATGAAGCAGTACCTCCTATATTAAAATCAATAGCCAAAATTAAAAATCCATGGCCGAATGTGGATGCACACAGCGGTGCTTTATTGGTACATTATGGCATGGTGGAATATGAATTTTATACCGTTTTATTTGGAGTATCAAGGGCGCTGGGTGTATTGGCAAGCCTTTGCTGGGACAGGGCATTGGGCTTTCCGCTGGAAAGGCCAAAATCTGTAACAACGCCATTGGTAAAAGCATGGCTGGAAGGGAAAGATGAGATTTGGGAAGGATGATGATAATTAATAATTAGTAATTGATGGGTTCGTTGAATTTTCAGCACATTTTTACGATACAAATCTTAAAAAAAATCTCACTTTTTTGAAGTGAGATTTTTTTGTGGAGAGTATCGGGGTCGAACCGACGACCTCTTGCATGCCATGCAAGCGCTCTAGCCAACTGAGCTAACCCCCCAATTTGGTATTTAGTTAAAAAATACCGGAAGGACTGCAAATATAAATGCATCTTGATTGCTGTCAAAAATATTTTTACAGTTTAAATATTCTATTTTAAATGCGGATTTTTTAACTGTGTATTTACTATGTGGAATACTGCTAAAGAATGAAATATCGGATGATATCATATTCCTGGTATAATTTCCTCAAAAGCTTGTAAAAGAACTTTCCCTTACATTGCAGTTATATCATTTTATGATAAAATTATAAATCAAGAATAAAAAAAGAGCCCCGCATTGGGGCTCTTTTAAAATTCAGAAAATGGTTTTCCTTTAATTCAATTTGATCAGCTTAACTACTTTTCTTTCATTTCCCTGAATTACTTCAATAAAATAGTTTCCTCCTTTCCATTG
>JAYSWW010000313.1:0-10052 GCA_043717805.1 Ferruginibacter sp. | reverse complement strand
TACGCACCAACTGTGATACATAACTCATTTCATTATCGTACCAGCTTACTGTTTTTACCAATTGCTTGTCGCCAACGGTTAATACTTTGGTTTGTGTTGCATCGAATAAAGAACCGAAAGTTGTTCCGATGATATCGGAGCTTACGATTTCATCTTCAGTATAACCAAAACTTTCATTGCTGGCAGATTTCATCGCTGCATTGATCTGTTCAGGAGTAACAGTTTTATTCAACACAACAGTAAGTTCAGTTAAAGATCCGGTAATGGTTGGAACCCTTTGAGCACTTCCATCCAATTTACCTTTCAGTTCAGGCAATACCAGGCCAATTGCTTTGGCAGCACCTGTGCTGTTGGGAACGATGTTGGCCGCAGCAGCCCTTGCCCTGCGCAAGTCACCTTTTGGATGAGGCGCATCCAACGTGTTTTGATCATTGGTATAAGCATGAATGGTTGTCATAATACCTTGAATGATACCAAACTGGTCGTTCAATACTTTTGCCATAGGAGCAAGGCAGTTGGTAGTGCAGCTTGCACAACTGATAATGGTTTCGCTTCCATCCAATATATTGTGATTTACATTAAAAACAACTGTCTTAAGGTCGCCGGTAGCGGGTGCAGAAATAACAACTCTTTTTGCGCCGGCAGTTAAATGAGCTTCCGCTTTTGCTTTATCGGTAAAAAAACCTGTGCTTTCAATAACCACATCCACATCGTGTGCGCCCCATGGGATCTGGCCAGGGTCTTTTTGGGCATATATCTTTATTTCATGGCCGTTAACCACAATGGCATTTTCTGTTGAAGTAACTTTTTCATCAAACCTTCCCTGGGCGCTGTCATATTTTAACAAATGAGCCAATACGGCCGGGCTAGTGAGGTCATTGATAGCCACTACATCTATACCATCCATATTGTGTATCTGGCGGAAGACTAAACGGCCGATACGGCCAAATCCATTGATTGCAACTTTTACTGTACTCATAACTAAAATTTGAAAGGGTGATTTTATTATTTGCGTGCAAAATTACAGGATGTGGGGAAATTAGGGGATAAAAACTTCAATTAAGTGATTTTACACATTAAAGGCCTTTTTTTAATATGGAATTGTTCATTTTTTTAATTAATAATAAATAAAAAACGCCACTAAGATTAGCAGCGTTTTTGTCTCCATGAAGAAGTCATAAACCTTAACCTAAACTACCATTATTTAGCTTTATGATGCCTGTGATGATGCTTTTTACCGGTATGCTTTTTACCGGTATGTTTTTTACCCGTACCCTTTTTAGGGGCTTGCTCTTGCTTTACAGTCATTTTTGCATCACTTGTCTGTGCTGCAGCTATGCCATTAATTGCAAAAAGCAAAACGACAGCTATAAATATTCTTTTCATTTGTTTGATATTATTTAAGGTTAATAAAATTGTTTTATGCATTCACTATGCCATCAGCGTTTGCTCTTTTTATTTTCTTTAAATCTTTTATCAGGTGTTCCGTCTTTCTTCAGGGGAACTTTATTTTTGGCAATTGAATATCGCTTATCAGGTGTGCCATCTTTTTTCAAAACTGTTCCGCTTTTAGCAGCAGGTTTTGCAGAAGTTGCTGCCGGGGCCTTTGCTGTTGTTACAGGCTTAGATATTTGCTTGTTTGCCTGAGAAGCTGTTGAAACTTTTGTATCAGGTTTTACAATTGCTTTTTTAGCTTCTTTTTTTTCCGGTGCAGATTTTACAGATTTTGCAGCAGTATTTTGTGCAAAAGAAAAACTGATCAGGCCAAAGACCATTGCAATAGCCAACATTGTTTTTTTCATTTTTATTAATTTAATTGTTTATAAATTTTGTTATTACGAGGAACAAAACTATACCCATTTTCACTTCTGTTTTAATGCTTAACCATGACTTAACTGATGCTAAATAATTGTTAGAAGCAATTATATATTGACATTTATAACCAACTTTGTATTAACATTTGTTAAACAGGCAATAGAAATGCGTTCAGTTACTTTAAAATGGATAATTCTTATATCAACCATTGCCATTGGCATATTGGTCTCAACTCAACTTTTCTGGCTCAACAAGATTTATAAATATGAACAAAAAGAATTTAACAGCAGTGTGATCAAGAGTATACAGGGCGTATATGAAGACCTTGAATTAATGGATTCTTCATCAACCCATTTACAAAAACTTATTGAGCAACCAAATACAAATTCCTTTCTGTTCAGGATAAGAAACATACCCCTGAAAGACAGTCTGCCTGATAATATTTTATATAACCTGGAAGCATTCAATGTTTTTACTGATTGTGAAATTGGATTGTATGATTACAAATTCCGACGTTTTACATTTCAATATTATTTGCCTACAACAGCTTCAAAAAATATTAAAAAAGCTGCAATTGAGTTGCCTCTTTATAAAAAAGATTTTTCCTATATAATTTTGTATTTCCCTTTCCGCAATCAATATATCCTTGGCGAAATGACCTGGTGGTTCACTTCAAGTATCATTCTTTTACTGTTATTAATTTCACTTGGATTCAGCGTTTTTTATTTATACAAACAGAAATTTCTAAACGAGATCCAGAATGATTTTATTCGAAATGTAACGCATGAATTTCAGACTCCTTTAACAACTTTGGCTGTCGGACTTGATGCGATCGCAAAATCATCCATTTCAGTTCAACCTGAAAAACTGGCAAAATATACCCAGATCATGCAGGGGCAAACCAATTACCTGAAACAGCATATAGACAACCTGATGAAGGTTATCCAGGCCGATGCAAATGGTTTGCTGATTCAAAAAGAAGCAATATCACCAAATGAATTGATCAAATCAGCTATAAGACAATTATACATTGCCATTGAAGAAAAAAATGCCAGGATAGATTTAAAACTGGAAGAAAAAAACATTGCCATTCCTGCAGATAAAAGCAGTTTGTATATGGCCATATTGAACGTTATTTCCAATGCTGTAAAATATTCAAAAGAACCGTTGATCATCATTAAAACCGAGGTAATAAATGATAAATATTATATTTCTGTAAAAGACAATGGCATTGGAATTGATGAAATTTTCAAGAAAAAACTTTTTAAAAAATTTTACCGTGTCCCTTCGGGTGATGTACATAACAGCAAAGGGCTTGGCCTTGGCCTGTATTTTGTAAAAAAAGTGATCAATGAACACAAGGGCAGCATTCACATTAAAAGCCAAATAGGCAGGGGCTCAGAATTTATTTTAGAATTAAATACACATTAAATTTTACTCAATATGCAATCAACAAAAGCTTCCATATTATTTGCAGAAGACGATTACAGCCTTGCTTTCATGGTAAAAGATGCTTTGGAAGATGAAGGTTATAAAGTAGTGCATTGCACAGATGGCCAGACTGCCATTGACAGCTTTGATAAAAATAAATTTGACATCACCCTCCTGGATATCATGATGCCGAATAAGGACGGATATACAGTAGCAAAAAAAATCAGGCAACAAACCGACAGGCTTCCAATCATCTTTCTGAGCACCAAAAGCCAGGAGTCAGATAAACTGAAAGGATATGATACCGGTGCAGATGATTATCTTGCCAAGCCTTTCAGTATGCCGGAATTATTGAAAAAGATAGATGTCTTCATCAGGCGCACAAAAAATCCTCTTTCCGACATCATTGAAGAAATTAAAATCGGCAACATTCGATTTGCCCCGGCGAACCTGAAAATAATCACCCCCGATGAAACCATTAGCATTACGCAAAAGGAAAATGAATTGTTGAAATTCCTTTGTGAACATAAAAACAAAGTGATCAGGAGAAATGAGGTGTTGATAAATGTTTGGGGGAAAGATGATTTCTTTTTAGGAAGAAGCATGGATGTATTCATTTCCAAATTGAGAAAATATTTAAGATCTGATCCGGGAATAGTTTTGGAAACCATCCATGGGGTGGGTTTCAGGCTTTCTTATCCATGATTTGAAAACAATTGCTGGTTATTAAGATTTCTGATCATAAAAAAAATGACCCGGTTATTATGCGTAACTTCAAATTAACAATGAATAAAGTAATTTTTATAGTGTTATTGGTATCTACTCCCGGTTTACTTACTGCTCAAAATACAGATACAGTTTCTATAATTAAAAATTCAATAGAAACAACAGCTCAGGACCTTAATATTAATAAAGTTATCAAATCTGAAAAAAGGAACCCCGCACTTGTATCATTTATTATTCCTGCCACTTTAATAATATATGGATTTGTTGCTTTGGGGAACAACAGCCTAAAAACAATAAATTCAAATACGAAATCAGAGTTACGCGAGGACCACCCGGCATTCATAACAAAAATTGATAACTATTTACAGTATACTCCGGCAGCCGCTGTCTATACTTTAAATGCAGTTGGAATAAAAGGAAAAAATAATTTCAGGGACCGGACTATGATCTATGCAATGACAACAATTATTTCAACAGCCTCAATTACTTCATTAAAACATATTTTTAAAGTTGAAAGACCTGATGGTTCCGGCAACAACTCATTCCCTTCAGGGCATACAGCAACAGCCTTTGCATCGGCTGAATTTCTGCGTATGGAATATAAAGATGTTTCTCCCTGGTATGGCGTTGCAGGATATATAACTGCTGTAGCCACAGGTGTTTTAAGATTATACAATAATAAGCATTGGATTAATGACATCGCAGCCGGGGCCGGTTTTGGAATACTTTCCACCAAACTGGCCTATTGGATCTATCCAGTTGTTAAAAGAAAATTTTTTAAAGATAAAATGGTCAACACAATGATAATACCTTACTACCAGGCTGGCAATACAGGATTGTCAATGGTTTATCATTTTCATCCCTGATATAATTTGAGCTGTATAAAACAATGTTTTTATGAATTTAAAAAATCCTTTCCTGTGTATTATAATAACCTTCCTTTTTAATTATACTGGTTTTTCACAAAATGCTCTATTGGATAGTACTGTTATCAGTGATATCAGCACCAAAAATGTACATCATAAAAATGAACAGGCTTACAATTCGAGAAATGGCAAAATTTATATTTACACAAAACCGAAACCATTCGGCTTTGTTACCAATCTACCAAGTGATGCAGCCGGAATGGTTTCTATGGCCTTTAAAAAAGAAAGCATAAAACCAATGCTTTTAGTTGCTGCTGGTACATCGGTTTTATTATTAGCTGATCAGTCTATAGCTGACAGGGCTCAAAAATTCTGCGATAAAATAAACCTGCATACTAAAGAAGAAAATAAGAATCTAGTTACCATTAAAATCGGTAAAAAACAAACTACACTCATTAAAGTACCGAAAAATATCAACACTGCATTTTACCAGTTGGGAGAAGGGTTTTATGGCTTACTCATTGGTGCAGGGTTATTCACTTATGGTAAATTAAATCATGATTACAGGTCATTAAGTACTGCAAGCCAATTAACAGAATCATTTATTCTGATGGGAGTTGGCACACAATTATTAAAAAGAATCTGTGGCAGGGAGACCCCCGATGAGGCAACCGTTTCAGGGGGTAAGTGGAATTTATTTCCTTCTTTCAAAAAATTCCAAAACAATACAGCAAAGTACGATGCTTTCCCATCGGGGCACCTGGCAACTTTAATGTCAACGGTTACTATATTGGCGGAAAATTACCCCGAAAAAAAATGGATCGGACCTGTGGGTTATTCATTAACAGGGCTGGTTGGTTTGTCAATGATCAATAATGGCGTTCATTGGGCAAGCGACTTCCCGCTAGCTATTGGGCTTGGTTATCTATGTGCCAGGCAAATTGTAAAACACAGCAGGAGAATATTGAATAACCAATTGACAAAAAAAAACAACAAAGAGCTTTTTTATAGCTTTAACTATGTTAATGGAAGGATGATGCCAGGAATTGTTTATAATTTTTAGATTTCCCGGTTTTTAGGATACAATTAAAATTTGCAATAAAAATGCCTCTCAAATTAGAGAGGCTTTGTAGCACGTACGGGAATCCCTGACTGACTTCTTCATGCAGGCAAGGAACCCGTGTTTCCTCCCTTTAATTAAAATATTTTCAACAAAAAAACCTCTCATATTTGAGAGGCTTAGCAGCACGTACGGGAATCCCTGCCTGACTGCTTCATGCAGGCAGGGAACCCGTGTTTCCTCCCATTAATTAAAATATTTTCAACAAAAAAACCTCTCATATTTGAGAGGCTTTGTAGCACGTACGGGAATCGAACCCGTGATTCCTCCGTGAAAGGGAGGCGTCTTAACCCCTTGACCAACGCGCCATTTGCTTTTAAGGGACGGCAAAGATAACCAGATGCAGATTTGTAGCCAAAATTTTTTAAAAAAAGAGCAATATGCATAATCAAAGCCGATGAAATTGGCTACAACTGGCATTTTTAATCTTTTTACAAGCCATTTTCGTAGTTTGTGAATCCATCCAAATAATATGACTATGGCTGTTAAATGGCAGGGGATATTTCCTGCACTTACCACAAAGTTCACCAAAGATGATCAACTGAATCTTCCATTGTTTGAAAAAAACCTGGATGCCCAACTTAATGCGGGAATAAATGGGATCATTTTGGGTGGAACATTGGGTGAATCGAGTGTTTTGACGATTACAGAAAAAGAAAGCCTGGTAAAATTCGCAGTTGAAAAAGTAAATGGAAAGATCCCTGTTGTATTGAATATTGCAGAAGGATCAACAAAAGAAGCGATCATACAGGCAGAGAACGCAAAAAAGTGGGGCGCAGAAGCTTTGATGTTGCTGCCACCGATGCGGTATAAACCCGATCACCGCGAATCGGTAAATTGGTTTAAGACCATTGCAAATAATACAGATCTTCCAATTATGATCTATAACAACCCGGTAGATTATAAAACAGAAGTTACGCTTGATATTTTTGAAGAAATTATTGAATGTAAAAATATACAAGCAGTAAAAGAATCTACCCGTGATGTGACGAATGTAACGAGAATGATCAATCGATTTGGCGACAGGATCAATATCTTATGTGGTGTTGATACCCTGGCATATGAGGAATTGTGTTTGGGTGCTGTTGGATGGGTAGCGGGATTGGTATGTGCATTTCCTAAAGAAACTGTTGCTGTTTTCAACTTAATAAAAGCCAACAGGTATGAGGATGCTTTAAAAATATACCGTTGGTTCATGCCTTTACTGGAATTAGACATCCATCCAAAATTAGTGCAGTACATAAAACTGGCGGAAACACAGGCTGGAATCGGCTCTGAATTTGTACGGCCACCGAGGATGGTATTGGAAGGAGAAGAACGGAAGGCCATTTTGAAGATCATTGATGAAGGTATAGCAAAAAAGCCGGTGGTTTAACGTTTAAGAGTTTAAAGGTTTAAGGGTTAGTCCCTGATAATTAAACTCAACATTAAACCTTCAGACCTTTAAACGACTAATAAAATAGATTTATGTTCAACGATTCTACAAAAGACGAAATAGAAGTTGTAATGCAACAGGCTTGGCAGGCATTTCATATCTACAGGAAATTTTCATTAAAGCAACGTGCCGATTTTATGAGGAACATTGCAACAGAAATTGAAAACCTCGGCGATGATCTCATACAAACAGCCATGCAGGAAACCAATTTACCGGAAGCCCGGTTAAAAGGAGAAAGAGCAAGAACAATTTTCCAATTAAATGATTATGCCTCATTCTGTGAAAACGGCCAGTGGTTAGAAGCAAGGATTGATACTTCCTTTCCCGATAAAACTCCTCCAAAACCTGATATCCGTAAAATGCTGATCCCATTGGGACCGGTTGTAGTTTTTGGGGCAAGTAATTTCCCCTTTGCCTATTCAACAGCAGGCGGAGATACTGCCTGTGCTTTTGCTGCCGGCTGCCCGGTCATTGTAAAAGCTCATCCTGCACATGCGCAAACAAGTGAGTTGGTTGCAGGAGCCATCCTGAAAGCAGCTTCCCACACAAATATGCCTAAAGGTATTTTTGCACATATTCATGGCGCTTCCGCTGCAGTTGGTGAAGCATTGGTAAAACATCCGCACACAAAAGCCGTTGGGTTTACAGGATCTTTTGAAGGCGGTAAACAATTATTTGATTGGGGAAATCAACGCAAAGAACCCATTCCGGTATTTGCAGAAATGGGAAGTGTAAATCCCGTTTTTTTATTACCTGAAAAAATGAAATCATCAGCAGTTGAAATTGCAAAAAAATGTGCAGCATCCATATGTTTGGGTGTTGGACAGTTTTGTACCAAACCCGGTATTATCATTGGTTTGGAAAATGATGATATGCAAACTTTTATTCACAATTTATCTGCAGAAATAAAAAATATTGCAGCAGCTCCGATGTTGCATGCGAGTATCTATAAAAATTATGAAGAGAAAAAAGCAATGGCATTATCACAAGAGAATGTTGAAACCCTGTCGGCGGTTGAAAACCCCGACATTGGTTTGTTATGCACCCCTGTTATTGCATCAACAACAGCACAGATTTTTTTATCAAATCCTTTACTGCAACAGGAAGTATTTGGCCCCTACTCCATCATCATTCGTTGTGCTGATATGAAAGAGATGAAACAGGTTGCCCTAAACCTTGAAGGCCAGTTAACAAGCACGTTAATGGCCACTGAGAATGACATCATAAAAAACGAAGAATTGGTTGAATCTGTAAAAAATATTTGCGGAAGATTTATTTTAAACAGTGTACCAACAGGTGTGGAAGTATGTTTAAGCATGCAGCATGGCGGGCCATTTCCTGCAACAACCGACAGCAGGTTTACATCCGTTGGTGCAGATGGCATCAAGCGTTTTGCAAGGCCCATTTCTTTTCAAAACTGGCCGGATAGTTTATTGCCGGATGAATTGAAGAACAGCAATCCTTTGAATATCTGGAGAACTATGGACAATCAGTTGATGCAAGGAAAAATAAGATCAGCTTAGTGCCAATCGGTTTTTATCTTCAGAATGAAGATTAAAGTTGAACCAGGATGTTACAATAGAGGATAATACAAAATAAGCAATCAGAACATATTTTATCAAATATGAAAAAGTTCCTGACCTGAACCAGTCGCCAAAATAAAGTATGATTCCGATCCCGGCAATGCATTTAAAGAATTCCCAGATAAATGCATATTTATTCTTATCCATCAACTCGGAAAATGCATACACATATAAAAAAATAAATGCACCGTAAATAAATATTCCCGGACTACCTACCAGGGCAATATTGCCAAACAGATAACTCACGAATAATAACAGCATGATCAATTGCACCCATGTCCAGGCTAAAAATATTGTTGAATAACTGGTATCATATTTTTCAAAATCATACACATCTTCGATCTTGTAAACATGGTATTTTTCTTCCACATCTGCAGGACGCCAGCCGGTGGGCATGTAGAAAACTTTCAATTTATCTCCCCAGCTTTTTGTTAACCATGCATCTTTTATCATCAGCCACATATGCTGAAAGTTTATTTTGATCGGGTTCCAGGTTCTGACAGGCCTGGTAATTCCATATACCGGAGGAACATCATCCAATTCTTCCTGGAATGTGCCAAACATTTTATCCCAGAAAATAAATATCTGCCCGTAATTCTTATCAATGTATTCGGGGTTGATGGCATGATGTACCCTGTGATGGGAGGGTGTTACTATGATCTTCTCTAAAAAACCCATCTTGCCAATATGTTGCGTATGATACCAGAATTGGGCAAACAAGTGCAAGGGTGCAACCACGGCGATGACTTGTGCAGGTACACCAAACAATGCTGCAGGTAATAACAGTATGATAAATAATCTTATAAAAACAGAAACACTTTGCCTCAATGCACAGGCCAGGTTGAACTCTTCACTACTATGGTGAATGATATGACTGTTCCAGAAAAAATTGATGCGGTGATCAAGTGCATGAACAACATAACCGGCAAAATCCAGTACAATAAATGCAATAAGGTAAGTAAGCCAGGTTGCATTGATATGCGTAAGTGCGATCCTGTTCACCATCCATTCATAAGAGATCAGGGCAATACTCAATCCCAACACATCTTTGGTAACATTGGTAACACCCGAACTTA
>JAYSWW010000312.1:0-3932 GCA_043717805.1 Ferruginibacter sp. | reverse complement strand
TTCAAGTTTGGCAGTCAATATTTCATAGGCGCTCTGGCTGTCTGTAACCTGGTTGTATTTTGCAACCAGTTTTGATTTTGCATTGATATCAGCAACTTCAGCATCCGTTAAAACGTCCATGCGACTCCTGGGCGAACACAGCATGGTTTGTGCCAATGGAGTTGGAATTCCTTTTTCATTTAATAAAGTAATCAATGCTTCTCCTATTCCCAACTGGGTTATGAGGTCTTCTGTTTTATAAAAAGCAGTTTCCGGGTAATTTTCTGCAGTTTGTTTGATCACTTTCCTGTCGGCTGCGGTAAAGGCACGCAAGGCATGTTGCACTTTCAATCCCAGCTGGCCAAGTACCGAAGCCGGAATATCCATCGGGTTCTGGGTACAAAAGAAAATACCAATCCCCTTGGAACGGATCAGTTTTATGATCGTTTCAATCTGTTGCACCAGTTCTGAACTTGCTTCCTGAAAGATCAGGTGTGCTTCATCAATGAACATGAGCAACTTAGGTTTATCCAGGTCTCCCTCTTCCGGGCAGCTTGCATATAATTCTGCCAGCATCTGTAACATAAAAGATGAGAACAGTTTTGGTTTGTCCTGCAGGTCTGCTACTCTTAAAACATTGATCATACCCCTGCCATCGCTGCTCATACGCATAAGGTCGTCCACTTCAAAACTTTTTTCTCCAAAAAAAACGTCTGCGCCCTGCTGTTGCAATTCTATCACTTTACGCAAAATAGTTCCGGTAGAAGTTGTAGATATCTTACCATATAATTTTTCTATACCCGCTTTGCCTTCGTCACCGATGTATTGAAGTACTTTAATGAAATCTTTCAGGTCAAGCAATGGCATCTGGTTGTCATCGCAATATTTAAAGATAAGCGCCACAACACCGCCCTGCGTATCATTCAGGCCCAGGATCTTGCTTAACAGAACCGGGCCGAATTCACTTACTGTTGCCCTTAGGTGCACTCCGTTCTTTCCTGTTAAGGTCAATAATTCACAAGGAAACCCTGCCGGTGTATATGTCAGTTTTAATTTCTGGTACCTGTCTGTAACTTTTTCATTAGAAGTTCCTGTTGCAGCAATGCCACTTAGGTCACCTTTAATATCCATCAGTAAAACCGGTACACTGGCATCACTCAGTAATTCACTGAACATTTGCAAGGTCTTTGTTTTTCCGGTACCGGTAGCTCCGGCGATCAGTCCGTGCCTGTTCATCGTTTTCAATGGAAGAAAAATACCGGCTTCGGGAATCACTTCGCCGTCTAGCATGGCAGCTCCTATCTGTACAGATTCTCCTTTAAATGTATAACCGGTTTTTATGGCTTGTATAAATTCCTCTTTGGATGGCATATAAAAATTTTCGGTAAGATACAAAGCAGGATTCTTTTTGCCAATTAGAAATCATAAAAAACAGCAAAAAGAAATTTTGATTCCTAAAAAATCCAAACAACCAGCCAACAGGCTGATTCCCGTTGATTTGTGGTTAAAATCGCCGTTTATCATATAATTTTTTAAATTTTTCTATTACATGAATAACCCGTTATTTTTGTCCACTCAATTATTTAATATGAAAAAAGGATTTTGTTATTTCTCGCTGATGGCATTGACCATTTCGGCATCGGCACAAAAAGTTGCTTTTACTGAATACAATTTAAAGAATGGCTTGCATGTAGTTCTTCACCAGGACAAATCAGCTCCCGTTGTTGCAGTTTCTGTTATGTATCATGTAGGCAGCAAAGATGAGCAGCCAAACCGTACAGGGTTTGCACATTTTTTTGAGCACCTTTTATTTGAAGGCACAGAAAATATCAAGCGGGGTGAATTTTTTAAGATTGTTAGTAGCAATGGCGGACAAAACAATGCAAATACCACACAAGACCGGACATTTTATTATGAGTTATTCCCATCAAACCAGTTAGCCACCGGCCTTTGGCTGGAAAGTGAAAGGATGATGCATCCCGTGATCAATGAAATTGGTGTTAAAACCCAGAATGAAGTGGTAAAAGAAGAAAAAAGATTAAGGGTAGATAACCAGCCTTACGGAAACTTTGTTGCCGAAATCATGAAACGGATATTTACCAAACACCCTTACAACTGGGTGCCAATTGGAAGTATGGCCGACCTGGATGCGGCAACCCTGGCAGAATTCCAGGCATTCAATAAAAAATTCTATTCACCTGCAAATTCGGTATTGGTAATTGCAGGGGATATTGACATTCCAAAAACAAAGAAAATGGTCGAAAGTTATTTCAGCGAGATCCCTTCCGGAACACCCATTGTAAAGACAAAATTTGTAGAAGATCCCATCAGGAAGGAAATGATTGATACCGCTTACGATAATAATATACAGGTGCCAGCTATCATGGCTGCTTATCGCATCCCGGGAATGACAAGCCCCGAATCAAAAGCATTGGAAATGGCATCTTCCGTATTAAGCACCGGTAACAGCAGCCGCATGTTCAAGAAAATGGTAGATGACAAAAAGAATTCGCTACAGGTAGGTTCTTTTAACTATGCATTGGAAGATTATGGTACGTATATTATGTATGCACTGCCCAATGATGATGCCCCGTTAGATAGTTTATTAAAAGATATGGATGAAGAAATATCCAAACTTCAAACTCAACTGATCAGCGAACAGGAATTTACCAAACTTCAGAACCAGTTTGAAAACGATTACCTGGACAACAATAACCGCATGCTGGGAGTTGCCGAGAATTTAGCAGACGGGTATATCTTTCATAAGAATACCAATAACATCAATACCGAATTGGAAAAAATAAGAAAAATAACCCGCCAGGATATTCAGAATGTTGTAAAAAAATACCTGAATAAGAACCAACGTGTTGTACTGTATTATTTACCAAAAAAATAAACGGTTTTTTATCGGATTCAATTATTATTAATACTTCGAATAAAATATAAAAAATGAAAAAAATTATTATTGTTGCACTGGGAGTAATGTTGCTGCAGAACGCTCTTGCACAAACGAAAATTGACCGTTCCAAAAAGCCTGCCGCCGGAGCGGCCCCGGTTATATCATTGAAAGATCCGGTTATATACAATTTACCAAACGGCATAACCGTATTGGTTGTTGAAAATCATAAATTACCAAAAGTAAGAGCTACTTTAAATATTGACTGGGCTTTGGTTAAAGAAGGCAAAAAAGCCGGGGTAATGGACCTTATGGGCCAAATGCTTGGTGAAGGAACCACTTCTATGCCAAAGGATAAGTTTGATGAATCTGTAGATTTTATTGGCGCCAATGTGAACCTAAATTCTGCCGGGGGTACTGCGTCTGCGTTAACCAGGTATTTTGAAAAAGCATTCATGTTAATGGCTGATGCAATAAAGAACCCATCTTTCCCCGAAGAATCTTTTAAAAAACTGCAATCTCAAACCATTACCGGGTTGAAGACAAATGAGAAAAGCACCAGTGCAATAGCTAACAGGGTTGGCAATGCGTTGTCTTATGGCAAACAAACAGCCCAGGGAGAATTCACGACTGAAGAAACCGTAAAGGGAATTACATTAAATGATGTAAAAGATGCGTACAAAAATTATATTACCCCTTCCCGCTCATACCTCACGTTTGTAGGTGATATTACACCTGCTGCTGCAAAAATATTGGTTGAAAAAGCTTTTGGAAAATGGACCGGCAAGAAATTATCTCTGCCTGTTATTGCGGATGTACAAAATCCTGATAAAACAGAAATTGATTTTGTAGATATGCCTGTTGCGGTCCAGGGTGAGATCAGGGTTGGAAATTTAATCAACAACCCAATGAACAGTCCGGATTACCATGCATTGTTATTGGCCAATCATATTTTGGGAGGTGGTGCAGAAAGTAAATTATTCATGAACCTGCGTGAAAAACATGGTTTCACGTATGGCAGTTATTCAAATGTCGGAAGCGGCCGTTTTCAAAGTTT
>JAYSWW010000311.1:0-3938 GCA_043717805.1 Ferruginibacter sp. | reverse complement strand
TTTTACCTACGAACTGATCGTAATCAGTTACAGGTTTTACGTCAATTTGTGAACCCGGTAAGAAGGTTTCCATTCCAAAACCGGCGAGATCGTAACAGGACTTGTTACCAGCAAAACCAAAGGTGGTTTGATCGTAGACGTTTTTGGAATGGAAACCTTCTTACCGGGTTCACAAATTGACGTAAAACCTGTAACTGATTACGATCAGTTCGTAGGTAAAACAATGGAATTTAAAGTGGTTAAGATCAACGAAGCCATTAAGAATGCCGTTGTATCACACAAAGCACTTATTGAAAGCGATATCGAAGCTCAAAGGGCTGAGATCATCGGTAAACTGGAAAAAGGCCAGGTATTGGAAGGAACGATCAAGAACATCACAGATTTTGGTGCATTCCTTGACCTTGGCGGCTTAGACGGTTTATTATATATCACAGATATTTCATGGGGTCGTATCAACCATCCGGGTGAAGTATTGAAGATGGATCAGAAACTGAATGTGGTCGTTCTTGACTTTGATGATGATAAGAAGCGTATCAGCCTGGGTTTAAAACAACTAACCCCTCATCCATGGGATACCCTTGCAGAGAACCTGAAAGAAGGTGAAATCGTAAAAGGTAAAGTAGTGAACATCGAAGATTATGGCGCATTCCTTGAGATTATGCCTGGTGTGGAAGGATTGGTACACGTAAGTGAAATTACCTGGGCCAACACTCCTATCAATGCAAAAGAGTTCTTCAAACTGAACGACGAATACGAAGCCAAAGTTGTAACACTTGATAAGGAAACACGCAAGATGAGCCTTTCTATCAAACAAATGACAGAAGACCCATGGAGCACCATCGAGAACAGTTTCCCTGAACACAGCCGCCATATGGGAACGGTAAAAAACATCACTCCTTATGGTGTGTTCGTTGAATTATCTACCGGCATCGGCGGTATGATCCACATCAGCGACCTTAGCTGGCTGAAACGATTTAATAACCCAAATGAATACACGAAAGTTGGCAACCAGATCGAAGTGATCATCCTGAACATAGACAAAGAAGGACGTAAACTACAGTTAGGACATAAGCAAATTGAAGAAGATCCATGGAATTCACTTGAATCTACCTTTGCTGAAGGTTCACTGCATGAAGGTACGGTTGTAAAGAAGGATGATAAAGGTGCAGTTGTTCAATTGCCATATGGCCTTGAAGGTTATGCACCAGCACGCCACCTGGTAAAGGAAGATGGTAAAACAATTGCAGCAGATGAGATCGCCAATTTTATGGTGATAGAATTTGACCGCAATGACAAACGCATCGTACTAAGCCATACAAGACTTTGGGAACAGGAAAAAGAAGAAGAGAAGCAGATATTACACAAAGAGAAAAAAGCGGAAGCAGAGACTACCAAGAAAGCTGTAAAAGCGATCCAGAGTAAAGTAGAAAAAACGACCCTTGGCGATCTTGGTGTACTTGCAGGATTGAAAGCAAAAATGGACAATGATGCAGCAACAGTTGAAACCAAGGCATCAGAACCTGCAATGGCAGAAGCTGAAGTAAAGCCGGTTGAAACAGTTGAAGCTGTGGCAGAGCAGGTTGAAACAGCAGCTGCAACTGAACAGGTTGTTACTGATACAGATGCTGCAGAGCCAAAAATTGTGAAAGCTAAATCAAAGGCTAAAGCTAAAACCGACGATGCTGAAACTGCAACCGAAGGTGAAGCGACAACCAATGATGAAGCAACCGCATAATCATTCCTGATCAACATACAAATCCCCCCGATATTTACCGGGGGGATTTTTTATTCAATCAATGTCTAAAGTAATTTAAAATGCCGGCACACATCAGTCAAAAGATTCATCGTTCAAATGCACTTTGGTCATTTCAAGAAAATGATTCTGCAAATTATGAACGCTTATAGGCTGCATAATATGCCTTTTTTCATCCCTGTACCAAATTTCCATCCTTGAAAAATCCCCATCTTTCAGAATGAGAATCCTGAATGCGCCTTTTAAATATTTAATGCTGCCATCATCATTTACCTGCTTGTGAAACTTAAGTTTCATCAGTTCATCTTCATTCAGCGGTATTGCGATCAATTGATCCGTTTCATACCAGAATTCCTGGCCGGTATCTACACAAACCTGTTTTTCATCCCTGTTCAGATTGGTCACTTCTCCCCTGCGGCTGTCCCCGTCGTTATCGGCAATCAGGAAATCGCCAACTTTTATTTCATGAAATTTTATCATAACTGATCGTTTTATTGGTTATAGCAATTTAAGAAAAATTTTATACAAATTGAAACATCTTGAATTCGTTTAAGACGTTTAATATCGTTTAAGGTGTTTAATTCGTGAAAGGTCTTACGTTTGAAACCTTTAAACGTCTTAAACGAATTCCTACTCCGCCCAACTCATCACATATCCCTGGTTCTCTATTTCCAATGCAGTTTTTGTTAGTTGCAATGGCCGGAAAGTATCAACCATTACAGCCAGTTCTTTGGTTTCTTTCGCCCCGATGCTTTTTTCTGCAAGCCCCGGCTGTGGCCCGTGTGGTATACCTGCAGGATGTAAAGTGATCATTCCTCTTGTTACATGCTTGCGGCTCATGAAATCACCATCTACATAATAGAGTAATTCATCGCTGTCGATATTGCTGTGGTTATACGGTGCCGGTATGGCCAGCGGATGATAATCAAACAACCTGGGTACAAAAGAACAAATGACAAAAGTGTCTGTTTCAAAGGTCTGGTGAACGGGTGGTGGCTGGTGTACCCGCCCGGTTATGGGTTCAAAATCATGAATGCTGAAAATATAGGGATAACAACAACCATCCCAGCCAATCACATCAAACGGATGGGTTCCGTAATGTATGCCATATAAAAAACCCTGCTTCTTTGTTTTAATGATAAAATCACCTTTTTGATCAAATGTCTGCAGGTTTTCCGGGGTACGAATATCCCTTTCACAAAAAGGCGCATGTTCCATCAATTGTCCATATTTACTTAAATATCTTTTTGGATATCTTATCGGCGAATGAGATTCTACAATGAACAAACGATTGTCGGCCGTATCAAAATGAATTTGATAGATACAGCCCCTGGGAATAACAAGGTAATCGCCATAGCCGAATTTCAATTCGCCATAAGTGGTTTTTAAAATACCACTTCCTTCATGAATGAAGATCACTTCATCCGAATCGGCATTTTTATAAAAATAATCCGTCATACTTTTTTGGGGGGCTGCCAGTACAATATGGCAATCACTGTTTACCAAAACTGCTTTCCTGCTTTGTAAAAAATCTGCTTCGGGCTTAATGTTGAAACCTTCCAGGCTCCGGTGCTTCAGCATTTTTTCTTCTGCAATTTCAGGGGCAACATTGATGGGTTCATCGCAACTGACAATGATGGTTGGCGGATGTGTATGATACAGCAAAGAATAATCATTGGAGAAACCTTCAGTAGAAAATAACTGTTCGGCATAAAGGCTACCATCAGGTTTTCGAAATTGTGTGTGACGTTTATGGGGAATGTTCCCGAGTTTATGATAATGGGGCATGATGAATGAATTATGAATTATGAATTATGAATTATGAATTACAATAATTCGTCAGTACCCCTTACACAACGCAAGCATCAGGAAATAATATTTCCAGTTGCGTTTATCGATGTGGTAAGTAAAATTTCTGAAAAGCGGCATGTGATAAAATTGTGATTTATCTTCATTTCAAATTTACCATATAAATTTGACTTAAGTTGACAAGAATAGGTCTTATATCTGATACACATGGTTTTCTTGATGAAACTGTTTTTGAACATTTCAAGAATTGTGATGAGATATGGCATGCAGGGGATTTTGGAAGTATTGAATTGGCGGGGAGGCTGGCTCAATCCAGTGGTCTGGCCACTCAAAGTGGCCTGACCACTTGTGTTTTCAGGGCTGTTTACGGAAACAT
>JAYSWW010000032.1:0-2337 GCA_043717805.1 Ferruginibacter sp. | reverse complement strand
AAAAGCGGGAAAACTGAATGAACCCTTTAGTTATATGAAAGATTATGCTTCCGGAAACAGTTGACTTATTTTTTCTTCATAATTTCAAATAATAATCCTTCAGCAAATCTTCAAACGCAGGGCTGTATTGTCTTTCATCATCGTGGATGACCAGTTCATCAATCGGCGGCGATGTTGTTGCTGTTTTTGAAAGGATAACCACAGAACGGAAATAATCATGCCTCGGTGATTGCTTAACCAATAGTTTTTGCCGTACAAACAATCCTTTTTCATTTGAAATTTTCTCTAAATAAACAGTGCGGTGAAATGGTACCAGCAAAGCAAAAAAACCAATGTCGCTTAAATATTCTTTCACAAATAAAACCAATTCCTCCAGTTTTAGAGTGGTATCGTGCCTGGCTGAATTTTTATCATCATCCTGTGATTTCAGGTCATCTTCATAAAAAGGGGGATTGCAAACAATGAGGTCATATTTTTTTTCCGGAACAAAATCCTGCAGGGATGATCTTATCAATTTTATCCTATCGGCCCAGGGCGAAGCTGAAATATTTTCACCCGCCTGTGTAGCCGCATCGGTGTTTATTTCAACAGAATCAATTGATGCATTTATTTTTTGTGCAATCATCAGGCTCAATACGCCTGTTCCACAACCGATGTCCAGTATATTTTTTATGGTCTCCCCTTCTACCTTTTTAACAGTCCATGCCCCCTGGATACATGCGTCTGTACAAACTTTCATGGCACATTTATCCTGGTGAATGGTAAATTGTTTGAATCGGAAATATGTGTTAGACATAGAAAGGCTTTAAATTCCCAATGAATTATTTGTAATTTTTACCACTCAGCTCTTGCTGTTGGTGAAACATCCAGCGCTGCAAATTCTTTCTGAAGGAATTTATAATAACCCGTGATGGCGATCATGGCTGCATTATCGGTACAATATTCGAAGGCAGGAATAAATACATTCCAGCCTTCTCTTTTTCCCAATAGCTGAATTCCGCTTCGCAAACCGCTGTTGGCACTTACACCACCGGCGATACAAATGTTTTTGACACCTGTTTCAATGGAAGCTTTTTTTAATTTATTCAACAATATGCTTACAATACGTTGTTGAATAGATGCACAAATATCCGGGAGATTATTTTCGATGAAATGCTTTCTTTCAGCATCATTTACAAGGTATTCCTCTTTATAAACATTTGCCTTGCCTGCATTTTGTAAAAAATAAAGGATGGAAGTTTTCAATCCTGAAAAACTAAAATTCAACCCTTCAATTCTTGGTTCAGGAAAAAGATAAGCAGCAGCATTCCCTTCTTTTGCATATTTATCTATCAGCGGTCCGCCGGGATAAGGCAGTCCGAGTAATTTGGCAGATTTATCAAACGCTTCTCCTGCAGCATCATCGATCGTTTGCCCGATGACCTGCATATCATTCGGTGAATTACATTGAACGATTTGAGTATGCCCGCCACTAACGGTTAAGCATAAAAAAGGAAAACCAGGTTTTGGATCATCGATCAGGTTGGCCAGCACATGTGCCTGCATATGATGCACAGCTATCAAAGGGATATTCAATGCCATTGACAATGATTTTGCAAACTGGGCACCAACCAGCAATGCGCCAATAAGACCGGGGGCTTGTGTGAAAGCGATGGCATTCAGTTCCTGCATACTACAGCCCGATTGCAGTATAGCAGCTTCTACTACCGGTACAATATTTTGCATATGCGCCCTGCTGGCAAGTTCGGGAACCACGCCACCATACTGTTCATGAATTTTTTGTGTGGCAATGATATTGGAAACGATGCGCCCGTCTATACAAACTGATGCAGCTGTTTCATCGCAGGAAGATTCTATGGCGAGGATCGTGGTAGGCAAGTTTATTGGTTTAATGGTTTACAAGTTTATTGGTTACAAAGTTAGCAGATGTTCGCAACTTCAAACTTCGAACCTCAAACCTCAAACTCCAAACTCCTAACTCCGGATCGCAACAACCGGATCCATCTTTGCAGCCCTGGAGGCAGGAATGATACCGGCAAGTATACCAACAACCAGGCAAATGATGATCGTTGTGATCAGCATGGGAATTGAAATATATACCGGGAACTTTGCCAGGTTGGTAATGATCAGTGTTGCAATCCAAACAAAAAACAAACCGAATGCACCACCGATCAGGCACAGCAATGAGGCTTCCAGCAAGAATTCAAATAAGATACTTTTTTTCTTTGCCCCGATGGCTTTTTTTAAACCAATGATACTGGTGCGTTCCTTTACCGTTACAAACATGATGTTTGCAATGCTGAACATTCCAACGATCAGGCTGATGCCACCAATGAT
>JAYSWW010000310.1:0-3947 GCA_043717805.1 Ferruginibacter sp. | reverse complement strand
ATAATATTCACAAAGAACTTACTGCTGAAAATAAAATAGAAAAGCGAAATTATAAAAACAGCATTTTATAAAATTATAAAACAACAAATAACAATTCTATGTTCAGAGGATTTTTTTTAATAGCAGGCATGTGTGTTATGTTCTCAGGATGCGATGTGCGTAAGAAAGATAAAAAGGCGGTGATGCCCGTTCAAAAGGAGATCAAAGACCCTACCACTATTGAGGTCATAGACAGTGTTTATGATTTTGGAAAAATATCGGAAGGTGAAGTAGTGGAATACAGTTATCGTTTTAAGAACAGCGGCGACAAGCCTTTGCTGATAACCGAACAGCCACATGCAAGTTGTGGGTGTACCGTAGCAGAAAGGCCCGAAGAACCTATCATGCCCGGCGATACCGGTTTTATCAAAGTAAAATTCAACAGTGAGAACAGGCCCGGGGAAGCACATAAAACGGTTACGGTTAGCTCCAATGCAAATCCCCCGTTTCCTGAATTGGTTTTAAAAGGAGAAGTTACAGGCAAACAATAAATATTAAACATTAACCGGCTGATCTGATCAGCCTAAAAACAACACAACGATGCAATTATTAAGTATTTTTTTACAGGCAACACCCGGAACAAGTTCATGGGCAACTCCTGTTTTGATGGGTGGAATGATACTGGTATTTTATTTTTTCATGATCAGGCCACAGGCTAAAAAAGCCAAACAACAAAAAACATTCATCTCAAATCTTCAGAAAGGCGATAAGATCGTTAGCATTGCAGGTATTCACGGAACCATCAATAAAGTGAACGATGATGGAACTTTGATGCTGGAAACCAGCCCCGGCAGTTATATTAAGATCGAGAAAAGTTCGATCAGCATGGAGTGGACGGCAAATATCAATAAACCGGCTGAGGAAGCTAAGAAATAAATAAATGTATGATGTGTGATGTATGATTTCCTTAAGTGCGGACTTTACATCATACATCATACATCATACATCATACATTATGTTGAAAATTGGAATAACCGGCGGTATCGGCAGTGGAAAAACAACCGTTGCCAAAATCTTTGAAGTATTGGACGTACCGGTATATTATGCTGATGATGCTGCAAAAAGATTGATGAGTGAAGATGAGTCTTTACGGCAACAGATCATAGTTCATTTTGGAGCAGCGGTTTTTGAAAACAATCAACTGAACCGTTCCCTGCTCGCTTCCATGGTTTTTGACAACCCCGAAAAATTAACCTTGTTGAATTCTTTGGTTCACCCGGTTACCATTGCAGATGCAGAAGAATGGATGGCCCGGCTTGAAAAAAAAGGCGGCGAAAAAATTCCATATGCCATCAAAGAAGCGGCATTGCTGTTTGAAAGTGGCGCCCAGAAAAAATTAGATCATGTAATTGGTGTTCATGCTCCCTATAAACTACGCCTGCATCGTGCAATGCTACGAGACAAATTATCCAAAGATGAAGTTGAAGCAAGAATGGCCAGGCAAATGGATGAAACAAAAAAAATGAATCTCTGTGATTTTATCATTACCAACGATGAGGAACAACTGCTGATTCCGCAGGTGCTGGAGTTGCATCAAAAACTGGTACTTGATATATAGAAATAGTTGCTTCAATAGTTATGAAGTTCCCCTGCATTTCTGCGCACTGATATTATTACATATTTCGGTTTAGTAAAGACTCAACTAAGAACTATAAACTAAGAACTATTTATGGTCTTCCGTCTATTTTAGTGCTAACAAGGCATTCCTGATCTTTGCAAATCCCTTTTCAATATTTTCCGTGCTGTTTGCAAATGAAATGCGGATACAATTTGGTTCACCAAAAGCTTTTCCTGTAACTACTGAAACGTGTGCTGTGTTCAGGAAATACATGCAAAGGTCATCTGCATTGCTGATCAGCTCCCCTGCTTCAGTGGTTTTTCCAAAATAAGAACTTACTTCTGGGAATATATAAAAAGCACCGGGAGGTTCACTGCACACGATACCAGGAATATCATTGATCAATGTCATTACTTTCTGCCTCCGTTCTTTGAATTTATTTACCATTTCTCCGGTAGGCTTTGTATCGCCTAAAAGTGCCGCTATGGCTGCCCGTTGTGTTATGGCATTTGCACCACTGGTAAATTGTCCCTGTATTTTATCACAGGCCTTTGCGATCTCTGCGGGAGCCGCCATAAAACCCAGCCGCCAGCCGGTCATGGCATAGCCCTTGCTCAAACCATTTACAACGATCACCCGGTCTTTTAAAAATTCAAACTGTGCAATGCTTTCATGTTTGCCGGTGAAATTTATATGTTCATAAATTTCGTCGCTCATAATAAAAACCTGCGGATGTTTTTTGAAAATTGCAGCCAGTGCTTCCAGTTCTGATCTGGAATAGACAGCCCCTGTTGGATTGCAGGGCGATGAAAACATAAACAATTTTGTTTTGTCAGAAATGCTTTCTTCCAGTTGTTCAGGCGTTATTTTATACCCGTTTTTAAACAAGGTTTTAACAAGCTTTACAGTTCCACCTGCCAGTTTAACGATCTCGCTGTATGTAACCCAGTATGGCGTTGGTATGATCACTTCGTCGCCCATGTCAACAATTGAAAGTACCAGGTTTGCAATACTTTGCTTGGCACCGGTGCTCACCACGATCTGTTCCGGAGAATATGTAAGCCCGTTTTCTATCAATAATTTGCTGCAAACCGCCTGCCTCAGATCCAGAAATCCGGAAACCGGCGTATAATGGCTGTAATTATCATCAATGGCTTTTTTTGCAGCATCTTTAATATGCTGGGGAGTATCAAAATCAGGTTCACCCAAACTAAGATCTGTCAGATCAATACCTTTTGCTTTCAATTCCCGGCCCAGCTTAGCCATTTTCAATGTTTCGGGTTCATTAAACCGGCTTAATAAGGAAGATAATTGCATGTTTTTTTATATTGTGAGTTGCAAAACTAATTATTTATCACAGCTAAACATGAACTAATAAAATTTAATGGCCATTCATTCGTTTACAAGTCCCTTTCAATTCAGTAAAAACAAATGATAATATAATGACATATATTTAAAACCCCATTACAATGGATTAGGCATATAATCAGTAAAATTTTAAAAAAATCACGCATCTGAGTTCAAATGCTTTTTCCCCTATCTTTGCACACTCTAAAAAAATTAACTACTTAGATAATAAAAGTACATTCAACATGAAACTGAAAGGTTTAGTTTGGTTTTTTACCATTGCTTTGATTCTGATATCTGTTTGGGAACTCTCTTATACCTGGGCGGTGCGCAGTTATGAAAGCAAGGTAAAAGTACAGGCAGAGCGCCTGGTGAAAAAAGAATCGGCAAATTTATCTGCCGATGACCGTAAATCACTTGTAAAAGCAAAGATCCAGCATATCCTTGACAGCACAAGAGATAAAAGCATTTACCCGCTGGTAGGTACTTCCTATCAAAAATGCAAAGAAAATGAACTGAACCTCGGACTTGATCTGCAGGGAGGTATCAGCGTTACGATGGATGTAAGCCTGGAAGGACTTATCAAATCTTTGAGTAATAATTCCAAAGATCCTCAATTGCTTAAAGCCATTCAAACGGCCAATGAGCAAAAAATAAACAGTGAAGACAATTTCATCAATTTGTTTTCAGAAGCCTTTATTAAACAGAATGGCGCTGATAAATTAAACGGATTGTTTGCAGGCCCCGGTAAAGAGATCAAGATCGGTGAAAGCGATGCAAGTGTAACCAACAAAATAAAAAATATTGCGGTTGGTGCCATCAAGCAGACTTATAAAATATTGGTTAAGCGGATCGATAAATTCGGTGTGGCACAACCCAATATCAACCTGGATGAGAACAAAGGAGTGATCAATGTGGAACTGGCTGGTATCACAGATGCCGTAAGGGTTCGTAAATACCTGCAATCTTCAGCAAACCTGCAGTTTTGGGAAGTTTACCGCAT
>JAYSWW010000309.1:0-3958 GCA_043717805.1 Ferruginibacter sp. | reverse complement strand
ACAACTCCAAAGAGCAAAGCTAAAGCAAAAAAGAAAAAGCAATAATAAATCCTGATTTATTAATTTATTAAAAAGCATTTCAAAACTGAAATGCTTTTTTTATACTCTTGATTATTGCAACAGTGAATTCCATGCATTCGAAAGGCAATTTAAAAGGTCGGATGCCTGCATGGCGGGTTGTGAATATTTCTGTCCGGCAATATCTCCTGCAGATCCATGGAGATATACAGCAAGCATGGCTGCTTCGGGTAAAGGATAATTCTGTGACATCAATCCGGTGATCATACCCGTAAGTACATCACCCATTCCTGCTTTTGCCATTCCTGCATTCCCGGTTTGGTTAAAATATACCTTACCCGGTGGCGTGATGATAGCTGTGTAATGCCCTTTTAGAACTATGTATACGTTTAATTGGGAAGATTTGTTCATTGCGAGTTGTAACCTTTCAAAGTCATTTGCAGCTGTTCCAAACATCTTTTCAAATTCCTTCAGATGGGGTGTTATGACAGATCCTTTAGGTATTTCATCCAAAAGTTTTTTATCGGATGAAATGATATTCAATGCATCTGCATCTAAAACAAGGGGCTTTTTTTGCAAACGAAAGATATCAGTTAATAAAACTGCAGCATCTTTTTGCTGCCCGATTCCAGGGCCGATACCTATTGCATCATATCCAGCCAGTTCACCGGTCGTTTTAATTTCTGAAACTTTACACATAGCTTCCGGAACAGTTGTTTGCATGATTTCATAACCACATCCCGGTATATAACAGGTAAGCTTACCCGTTCCGGAATGTAAACATCCCCTTGCAGCAAGTACAGCGGCACCCATCATTCCGTAACTACCGGTAACCAATGCAGCATGCCCGAAATTTCCTTTGTGTGAAAATTTATTCCTTTTTTTAATGATTGCTTTGATGATGGGTAAATCCGTTATTTCGTGTACAGCAGGAATGTCATTTTCAAACTGCCTGCTTAAGCCAATGTCAAGGATGTGAAACTCACCGACAAACAAATCATTTTCCGGCATCAGGAAAGCTAGTTTTACATTTTGAAAACTCAATGTATGTGTGGCCTGAACCGCAACACATCCCTTTGTACTCTTATCACAGAACAACCCGGTAGGTATATCTATTGAAATAACAGTAGCCTTGCTGTTGTTTAAATGCTGAACAAGTTGCTGCAGCATGCCCTGCAGTGGTTTGTTTAGGCCTGTACCCAGCAATGCATCAATGACCAGCTGATCTGTTTCAATATCAGGAAAGGAATTTACTGAACGGATGAAATGAATATTACCGGTTAATTGCTGAAGCCTTTGAAGGTTAATTTGAAAATCTGCACTGCCGGTATGATCTGTTTCAGGAATGTAAACTGAAACGAGGATATTATGCTGAACAAGCATTCTTGCCAGCGCAAGGCCATCACCGCCATTGTTTCCTTTACCACAAAACAGCATTATAGGCCTGTTGGTATAATGATTGTTTGCGAGCCAGTGGTAACAGGATGCAGCCGCTTTCTCCATCAGTGCATCTGAAGTTATGCGTTGTTCCCTTATGCTATAGGTATCCCAGTTCCTTATTTGTTCAGATGAAAAGATCTTCATCTTTTAAAGTTAGTAAATCAACCAGTCAATTATTCAAACCGGGCTTTAAAAAATGGGGGAACCTCTTATTTACTATTCCCCTGGTTTATAATCATAAAATATTCTTACCAGGTTGTTCTGGTCAAGGTTTGTTTCAATGGTGAACGATTTTCTTTTTTTACCGTCTATGATCTCCAATACAGATGTATTTGGGGGAATTGATCCAAGGTTATCAGCAATAAATATGATCGAATTGGGCCCTGGTTCCAGTTTTACCGTTATGAATTGCGGATTTTTTTTAACGGGGAACCCCCGTGCGATCCATTTGCCATTGATGTTTATGGAAACACTGTCTCCATCTTCTACAGCATCATCCCAAAGGGCCAGTGTAATTTCAGGAGAGGTTGAAATTATATTGGCAACCAGTTTTTCATTTCTCTTTAATGTTCCGTTGGCTGATCCGGGCAAATCAAAATTCTGAAAAGTTGTAACGGCATCTTTGTCTTTATCTACATAAAGTTTTACCACAATGAATGTAGCTGCCATATCAGGTTTATTGGTAAAGTCGAGTTTGAATTTTCTTTTGCCGAATTCCAGGTTGATCTTTGCTTTGCCGGGAAGCGCTTTATAAAAATTATCTGCAAATAAAGTAAGGATATTCAAACCGGTGTCAAGCAAAATCTCTTCCGGTGGTTTTTTCTTTCCCGGGTCAACCTGGTCAAGAATTGTTCTTCCATTCATGACAACAGTAATTATATCATTGCCTGATTTTTTATTACCAGAGAAATTTATGATGCCATCCCTGGTTTGCAAATGAACTGTATCCAGCAAACCAAAATAAGCCGGCGATAACTTTGGAACAAGTATCTTTTCTACAGATTCATTTTGCCATGGAATGTTATTAATTTTTTTTAATACGATTTCTTCATCTTTTAAAAACCTGGAAAGCTGAATGGCAGTTCTTTTGCGGGCAACGGAAAAATCATTAAAATCGGGAAGTAGTACCGGGTAACGTTTTGCAGGTAGCCTGTTAACTGTTAACAATGGCTCGTTTTTAATATCCCTGCTGAAGTCCAATGTTCCATTCAATGCAATGGTCCAGTCCCCGATGCTGAATGGCACCTCTGATCGTTGATATTTATTCCTGCTGATACCCAGTTGTCGTTGGTTTTTCCTGACTAGTAAAATTTCATAGCTGGCTTTAAAACTGTCACATTGCAATGTTATCTGTGCGGGGAAAAGTATATTCCTTTCGGGGGAGGCAATTTGTAATTTAAGGTACATGGTTGAAGCAGATGGAGTTGCCGGTGATTTCATTTCCCATGTACCTGTATAATCATTTATTTGAGCAAATATGTAAGGGCTTATAAATAAGCAGGATAAAATTAACAATTGAAATTTCCTATTCATGGATCATGTTTAGTAAAAGAGGAGGCTGTAAATTAAAATTTTATTCCAACAGTTGTAATTTTTTATAAAAAATGCAATAGTTTTTCCTGGAGTATATAAACTGCTGCACCGGCAAGATATCCTAAAAATGCCCATCCTCCGAAACGCCTGAGGTACCAGGTAAAACTTATTTTTTCAATTCCCATAGCAACAACACCTGCTGCAGACCCTATGATAAGGATACTTCCGCCGGTTCCAGTTGTATAAGCGATCATCTCCCAGAAATAATGGTCAGTTGGATATTGCTGCAGGCTGAACATTCCCTGGGTTGCCGCAACCAACGGAACATTGTCAACGATGGCCGATAATATGCCAATTGTAATCGTTAAAAGGTTAATATCGGCAACCTTTGAAGATATCCATCCGGACATTTGCGTTAGCTGGCCAGTACTTTGTAAAGCACCGATTGCAACAAGGATCCCCAAAAAAAATAATATACTTGGGGTGTCAATTTTCTGCAAAGCATAGGCAACAGAATAGTTTTCTTTGTCTCTTTTATTCTTGTGAATAATTTCAGTCACGGCCCATAATAACCCAAGGGAAAATAACATTCCCATAAAGGGCGGCAGGTGAGTTACAGTTTTAAAGACCGGGATAAAAAGCATGGTGCCAAGCCCCATAAACAATATCAACCTGCTTTCAAAATTTTCTCTGTTGGTTTTTGGTTTATCCCTGGTGGCAGGTTTGTTTACTTCGCCCTTCATATTGCGGCCAATAAAAAAAAGGGGCAAAAATAAACACACGGCGGAAGGCAGTACCAGTTTGGAAATAATATTTGAGGCAGTAACCTGGTTCCCGATCCACAGCATAGTTGTAGTTACGTCACCTATGGGAGACCATGCTCCTCCTGCATTTGCAGCGATCACGATCATGCCGGCAAACTGTAACCTGTCTGTTTTTGCAGTCATCATTTTACGAACCAGTGATA
>JAYSWW010000308.1:0-1514 GCA_043717805.1 Ferruginibacter sp. | reverse complement strand
AATCCGCTTAACAATGCACCGATCACATAACCGCTGTCTCTCCAGAAACGGAAAATACTCAATGTTTCAGCTCTTTGAGAAGGATGTGAATTTTCTGCAACAACGCTTAGAAAATTAGGGTATACCAAAGCGGTACCCAATCCCAACAATACAGATGAAATGATGGAAAATACCAATGCATGAGAAAGTACTAAAAAAACAATGGCCAATGCCTGTAACAACATGCCAATGGCAATCAATTGCTTTTTGCAGTAAACATCGCCCATTTTACCGGTGAACAATTGTGCAAAGCCCCATACTACCGGGTAGATTCCCGCAACGATACCTACTTGAGCAATGCTGAACCCTCTCTGCAACAATAGCAATGGCATCAAACCCCACATAACTCCATCATTTAAATTATTGACCAACCCATTTATTGAAACGGGACCCATGTTCCGATGTTTCCAGCTTGTTTCTTTCCATAGATCTTTTAAGATCGGAATGTTGCTGGTTTGATTTTCTGCATGCACAAACGGGGTTGTATCTTTTATAAAAAAGATTGAAAGTATCAGCCCGGAGGCTACAAAAAACAAACCTGGTAAGAAAGGGAAGAATGCATAACCATAGTCAGCGGCAATTGTAGCAGCAAGATAAGCAGCCAACCCTACAGATAAATAACCTGCAAATTCATTAATGCCCATCGCAAGTCCCCTGTTCTTTTCCCCAACAAGATCAATTTTCATTATGACAGTTGTACTCCATGCAAGGCCCTGGTTAACTCCCAATAAGATATTAGCCAGGATGATCCAATTCCAGCCAGGAGCATACATCAGTAATAACGGAACCGGCAGGCCGAATAACCAACCGAGTATTAATATTTTTTTTCTGTTTAATGTTTTGGAAAGAAATGAAACAGCGTAATTGCTGATCGCCTTGCTGATTCCGAAAGCAACAATAAAAGATAACAAAGCCGTGTTGCCGTTCAAGCCGAACTGAGACTTTCCAAAATCCGGTAAAATGGATCTTTCCAATCCAACCATCGCTCCAACAAATGCATTTACCAATACCAGTAATGCAAATTGGTATTTATTTTCACGAAGGCCCTGCATGATATTTGTATAAGAAGTATAGAATTTGGCAAAATATTATTGCCAAGCCTTAAATTAACATCAACCCAATACATAGGCATTTAGGATCTGATACAAACAGCAGTTTGTGAAAACCCTTGTAAATCAGATCCAACAAAACCCCTTTTACTCAATTTTTAGTTTTGCAGGTATTCAGCCCAACCAAAGTATAGAGTGGACAAAAGCTTATAAAGCTGGTTAATACAAATACGCCGGCCAACACAAGCAATACAATTCCCAGTGTGCCGGTAATAATATTGGTAAAAAATAAAATTGCAATTACGGCAGCAATTGCGAATCGTATGATCCTGTCTGTAGTGCCCATATTCTTTTTCATATATAATATTTTAAACCTAAAATTATTTTATAAATTTCAAACCGACTGTGACTTTTGTTACAATGGCA
>JAYSWW010000307.1:0-1518 GCA_043717805.1 Ferruginibacter sp. | reverse complement strand
AGAGGTCAAATGCTTCGGGGGCTATGCCCTGCTTGTGCGCCCGACTAATCAACACATCAATCAGTTGCCGCATCTTCATATCGTCTTCGGTTTCTATGTTGACCACAAATTCCTTCTTATTAAGATTAATAACCACGTGCGAGCCTTTAAAGTCAAAACGATTGGTGATCTCTTTGGTGGTTACATTCACGGCATTGTCGAGGGCCTGGCCATCTACCTTACTTACAAAATCAAATGAAGGCATAAAAATAATTTCAGTTACTGATTTGGTTTCTTTTCAAAAGTAAGATTGTTGGCAGACTTTTTTCCAATAAAAAAGGCCCTGTAGAAACAGGGCCCGTTAACCAAAACTAACTGCTTATGAGAAAAACTGTATGAATCAATTTACTGAAGAACTATTTACATATACGATATGCCACAACTTACCAGGTACATCAGCAACAGTGATATGAGTATTACTTTTTTCATTTTTCTGTGCTTTATATATATAAGACGTTGAATGGATCAAAAGGTTAAAAGCAAAACTGTTAAAAAAAATAAAATAAAAAGCCCAGAGGAGCAGGGCTTTTTTTGATGTCAGTTCCCGTTATCTACCTTTATTCGGCTTTGTTCGTCACTGGCTCCACCGGTTCTTCTTTTTTGCCCGTTTGATTTTCCCTTACTGAAGCGATAAGTGAAATTAGCACTGAATACTCTTGAATCCCTTGTCTGCTGAAAGGCAGCATCAATATTGCTGAAGCGGCTGGTACCATCAATTTTTTGGGTCCAGAACAAGTCTCTCACACTAATCCGTACAGAGCCTTTGCCTTTCATGATTTGCTTACTGATGCCCGCATTCACCATTCCCAGTCCGCGTATACTGAATACTCCATCTACCCCTTTGGTTCTATAAAAGCCACCCAGTTCCGCATTAACTGTTTTACCTAATTTGATTTGGTTAGATACATTAAACTGGCCGGTGGTAGCACCTAGTTCTATCGGGTCACCATTTACAATTCCCTTGTACTGGTTATTATAAACATTGCCATAGATATTTGTATTCCACCATTTGGCAATGGGGAAACCAGCACTAACCGAAATACCATATTGACGCTGGCTCGCTATATTGGATGTTTTTACAAAGGTTTCATTGCTGGCAGAGTTCTGTTCCAGTACTTCCGTAATAATATCCGTTGTCTTCGTGTAGTTAAGAGTGGTGGTTAGAAAACCCTGGAAGGTATGGCTGATTTCAATATTGTGACTAAACTGGGGTTGCAGATTAGGGTTACCTTGTTCGAAAGTATACTTATCAAGGAACAGAATGAAGGGATTCAAATCCTCATAATTCGGGCGTTGAATTCGCCGACCATAATTCAAACCCAGTGTATTTTTCTTATTTACGGTATACTGAAAGTAAGCTGTTGGAAATGCCTGAGTATAGTTACGGTCGAATCTTTCACCGGTGGTTAGCTGGTTGCCTTTTGCCTGGGTATTTTCAATCCGCAGTCCTAATTGACCTGTTATTTTTTTTGTAAGGGG
>JAYSWW010000306.1:0-3978 GCA_043717805.1 Ferruginibacter sp. | reverse complement strand
AGGACAGACATCATTTCAAATTGAAGCTGGCCATATTTGGGGAGAAATGCCGTATTCATATTTATTCAATACAAAAGCCACACATACCCGCAGTTTGAGTTTATATGTACCCAATAATTTCCAAACCGCAGGTTTGTATGAATTTGTCAGCAGCAATACTGCTGCATTATTTATACAACATAATTTCGGCCACTTGTTATTCAAGCCAAAAAATATTTCATTCAGGCCCGAATTTTTATTATTCCAAAATATCACTTATGGAAGCCTTGCACATGCATCTGCCCAAAAATTAATTAATTTTAAAGTACCTGAAAAGGGCTTATACGAATCCGGCCTGATGATAAAGAATTTATACAGGCGCAGAATCCTTTCTATAGCATATATTGGATTGGGGGGCGGTGTGTTCTACAGGTATGGATATTATGCCCTACCAAAAGCAATTGACAACTGGGCATTTAAATGGGGTTTCAGCATTTCATTTTAATGGGATCAAAAATTAACTTCCATTTTATTCATTATGTATCCTGTAACTCTTTCGAAAGTATTTCCATTATTCACTAACTTTATTGAATCAATAATACTGACCGGTAATGTTTCATTCTACAAAAAAAAAGGTTCACATTCTGCTCCATCCGGAAATTGGTAAGACCAAATGGGATAAAACGATCAATGGGTTCATCATCATATTGATCATTTTGAATGTAACTGCAGTTATACTGGAAACAGTGCCTTCCATTCATGAACCGCACACAGAATTCTTCAGGATCTTTGACCTGGTTTCAGTCATTATTTTCACCATCGAATATATCCTGCGTGTGTGGAGTTGTAACCATGACTCACGATATGAACATCATATTCATGGCCGTATCAAATACATTTTCTCCACCGATGCTTTGATTGACCTGTTGGCGATTTTCCCTTTCTATGTTCATGTAGTGGTTGGGCTTGATCTAAGGGTGTTGCGTATTTTCCGGCTTCTTAGATTTTTACGCTTGTTCAGGCTTACGGCTTATATGAAATCAGCAAGGCTGGTTAAAAATGTTTTTAAAACCCGTTCAAATGAATTGAAACTAAGTCTTGTACTGATCATTTTCCTGATCATCATTGCATCATGCCTTCTTTATTTTGCAGAACACAAAGCACAACCGCATGTATTTTCAAGTATCCCGGCTACAATCTGGTGGGCTGTTATCCTGGTAACTTCAGTAGGATATGGTGATATGATCCCAATTACTGTTTTGGGGAAGGTTTTGACATCTGTTATTGCATTATCAGGTCTGGCGATCTTTGCTTTGCCGGCAGGCATCATCACTTCCGGCTTCCTGGAAGAAATAAGAAAATCAAAAAGAGAGAAAATAAATTTTTGCCCTCATTGCGGAAAACCTTTGGATCATTTAGACCGACACAATGACAATTGATAAATATCTTTCCTGTTGAATTTTTTAAAATACAGATCAATCATATATTTCAACAATTGAGTAACATCCTATATTTTAAGAAATGTTCAAATTCAATGTAACAGGCAATAGTTGAATAAGCAATTCGTTTAAATGTAACATTCTTTATCAACTTATTTTATCCTGTAACTCGAGCATGTCTTTTTATGTGATTATTTTTATTATTATTATTATTATTTCTCCCAAGCCACCACATATTGAGTAAAAGGACGCCCATTACAATCATCAAGCCAAAAAATTCCCTTGTTTCTTCAATCCATGGCTTTGTTGCTTGCATTGTTTCAATGATACTTTCAGCATTGTGTCGCTTGATCCAATTAATAACACCTGTAGTATCAAAAAACAAATATGCTGAATAAGCTGCGTAAATGAGCAATCCAATAAAATATAAACCCGATGTATACTTTTTTTGAATTGCCTGGAAGCACAAATAGGCTGCATATAAATAAAAAGGCATCCATATATATGGATCAGGATCATTATACTGTAATGCTGCAGCAATAATAAATAAAACGAAAAAAACGATGTTGAATATTTTCATATAGTAAGATAATAAGGCATTATAAATATAGTAAAATATTCATTTGATACAAAAAGAAGTAATCTTTTGAATTCTTTACCACATTCAAATTGACAGGCTTTCAGATCAAAGCAAACAGAAGGCAGAGTTTATGATAAAATTATAAACCAACAAAATATCCTCTTGACATTGTTAAATCAATATTTTAATTTTATAGGAAACATTTATTTATGGAAAAGTATAATCTTAAAGACGCATCCCCCCGTCGTAAGTTTTTACAAACGCTGGCAACAGGCACTGCTGCATTGGGAATTGCAAGTGTCATTTCTCCGTTCCAGCAAATACAGGCTGAGCCTGCTTCTACATTTTTAAACAATGATTCAAGCCCCGATGAATGGTTCAATCAGATCAAAGGAAAACACAGAATGGTTTTTGATGTAACAGAACCTTATGAAATGTTTCCATTTGCATGGCCAAAAGTTTTCGGACTGACAAATGCTGCAACCGGTACTCCTGAAAAGGATTGTAATTCAGTTGTTGTTTTGAGGCACCATGGGATCCCTTATGCTTTTCCTGATCAAATATGGGCAAAGTATAATTTTGGAGAATTTTTCAAAATAGAAGATCCAAAAACAAATAAGCCAGCTACACGCAATCCTTTTTGGCAGCCAAAGCCCGGTGATTTTAAAGTTCCCGGAATTGGAAGTGTTGCCATTGGCATCAATGAACTACAGGAAACCGGTGTTTTATTTTGCGTTTGCAACATGGCGATCACTGTTTACAGCACTGTCTTTGCCGATCAAATGAAGATGACAGCAGATGAAGTTAAAAAAGACTGGCTTGGCAATTTATTACCGGGTATCCCTGCAATGCCTTCCGGCGTATGGGCTGTAGGCCGTGCCCAGGAACATGGTTGTGGTTATTGTTTTGTTCGCTGAGCATGTTTATTAAAATTGAAAGCATTTAAAATCATTTCATGAACTTTTATTAAAAAACATCACAATGATTTTAAATGCTTTATTGTATACCCGGCATAATAACCTGGGAAAGGACCGTCATATATTGTATGCCTGCATTTACTCCTGAATATCACTTTAAATAAAATTCGGAAAGTTGAACTGCAATATGATCTTTTAACTGAAATTTTTTAAATTGCTAAAGGTTATAATTTTAATCAAGCGGCAGTAGCTCAGTTGGTAGAGCATTAGCTTCCCAAGCTAAGGGCCGAGGGTTCGAGTCCCTTTTGCCGCTCAACTTTCAATGGATCATTTTATTGAAAATGAATCAAATTGAATTACATCATTCTGTGTTTCTACCAGCTCCGTAACAACAGCATTTTTGGGCCCTTGTCTGCACCAGTCGCTGAATTTTTTTAACTGGCCGGGATCACCTGTAACCAAAGCTTCTACATCACCGTTGACTTTATTCCGTATCCAGCCATTTAAAGACAATTCTGTTGCAATCTTTTTTGCACTGGCCCGGTAAAATACGCCCTGTACTTTGCCTCTTATCAGTAAATGAATTGTTTGCATACTAAAAAAATTGCCTTTCGAAATCAGTAAACTGTTTTAATTTTCTGAATATACTAATTACCAGGACTTATTTTGGCAATATCCGGAAATTAAAAGAAAAAACCGATCCATTGTCTCCTGTATTAACTTCAATGTCCACACCCCTTTTACCGGTTTCATTGATATTGGATTGAACGAATATTTTTTCCAATCCACTTAATATCCCTCTTTTTTTCACTGCCTCTTCCTCATCTTTGCTTGTTAAAATATCTTCCAGGTCAATGGGTGATGTTGATAAAAAAACCTTGAAAGTTTCTTCACCATATGGTTTTGATATACCAATTGAAAAGATCCTGAATAACAGGGTATCATATTTTTTAACCACGCAATCTTCCCATTTCACAGGATAATCATTTCCCTTCCTGTCTTTTAAATTCTTATTTGGAATTACTGCATTGATAATCCCATTCGGCTGAATGTCAACAATATT
>JAYSWW010000305.1:0-1525 GCA_043717805.1 Ferruginibacter sp. | reverse complement strand
TTGAAATATTAAAAAAAGAGTTCCCAAATGTTGTTGGTTATAAACTTGAAAATGGAAATGTAAAGCTTGCAGCTGGGTGGCTGATCGAACAATGCGGCCCCGAAAACGGGAAAAGCTGGAAAGGATATCGAAAAGCTGATGCCGGCTGCCATGAAAAGCAGGCATTGGTATTGGTTAATTACGGCAATGCATCAGGAACTGAAATTTATGAATTGAGCACTGAGATACTTGCCAGCGTATTTAAAAAATTCGGCGTACAACTTGAAAGAGAAGTGAATATAATTTGATACTATATTGGCAAGAAATTTGTAAGTGGTCTGGCGACTATAGTGGTCAGGCGACTACAGTCGCCAGACCACTTAGTTAAAATCTTCCTCATTAAAGTCATCTTCACCATAATGCTTTGATCCCATATTAAGCATGCTCCCCATCAGGTCCTTGAATTCTATTTTACCTTCTAATATCTTTTTACTGATAAGCGAATAGGAAGCCAGCCCGTGTAACACAAATTCCATCAGCAGGGCATCTTCTTTTTCATTTCCTGAATTAAAATATTTTTTCACCAAAGCGTGTAAGCCATCCACCTGGTATAAAAGACGGATCTTATCTTCATCTTTGGTATCTAAAAAGATATTCAGGTTATTGCCCGCATCAAACCATCTTGAAATGGATTTATATGGATTGTCAGGAACCGGTTCTTTCCCTTTTTTCTTTTTTAAGGTATCCGGGTTGGGGAAATACTGAATGAATTGAGTACGTATCGCTTTTTCGAGCAAATTATAAGCAACCTGGTAGGGGCCTTCCTGTTCACCTTCATACACCAGTTCAATTTTGCCTGTTATGGAAGGAATGATACCGGTAAGGTCACTCAACCATACCTGGGTTGTTTTTTCATCATTCATGATGGCCCTTCTTTCGGCTGCACTAACGGCATTTTCATAAGCAGCGATCGTAAGCCTTGCACTTACACCGCTTTTTTTATCAACCAATTCATTTTCCCTTGCTTCAAAAGAAACCTGTTCTATCAGCCTTTTTACCAGGTCACTCACTTTTACCATTTTGTGCTGGGCTTCAATGATCGATGCTTCCTGTGCAGTGATTGCAAGAGATGTGTCCATTGACCTGGGGTAATGCGTGAGTATCTGGCTTTCAATCCTGTCTTTCAATGGTGTTACAATACTTCCGCGGTTTGTATAATCTTCAGGGTTTGCAGTGAATACGAACATAACATCTAAGGGTAACCTTAGTTTAAATCCGCGTATCTGGAGGTCGCCTTCTTCCAGGATATTGAAAAGGGATACCTGTATCCTTGCCTGCAGGTCGGGTAATTCATTTATAACAAAAATGCAACGGTTGCTTCGTGGGATGATTCCATAATGAAGTACTCTTTCATCAGCAAAGCTCAATTTTAAATTTGCGGCTTTGATGGGATCGATGTCACCGATAAGGTCAGCAACACTTACATCAGGCGTGGCTAATTTTTCCCCATAACGGTTGCTGCGGTGCAGCCATGCAATGGGAGTGG
>JAYSWW010000304.1:0-4005 GCA_043717805.1 Ferruginibacter sp. | reverse complement strand
TTAATTAATAACTATTCGTTCATTATTTTATTCTGGTGATTGATGCTTTCCAGGTGAACGGCATCAAAATACCGAACAATGAATTCCTTGCTAAGGCCAAGTTGTTCACCCTTATTATAAGCTCTTTCCAGTATCTCATTCCAACGGTTTGTTTGAAGAATGGTAATGTTATTTTCCCTTTTATATTCTCCGATCTTATCTGCAAGTTTCATCCGTTGTCCTATTAATAAAAGAAGTTCGTCATCCACCTGGTTTATTTGCTCTCTCAAACGGGTAAGTGCAGTTATGAATTCCTGTTCGGAAGTATTTTCTATTCTCCAGATCAATGATTCAAACATTTCGTTCAGTTGTTCAGGCGTTATTTGCTGTTTGGCATCACTCCATGCATTATCCGGGTCAATATGGCTTTCAATCATCAACCCGCCAAAATCAAGATCAATACTTTTCTGTGCAACCTGCTGAATCAAAACCCTGTTGCCACAAATATGAGATGGGTCACAGATCAGTGGCATCCCTTTATAACGCCTTTTCATTTCAATCGGCAGGTGCCACATCGGCGCATTCCGGTACTCCATATTACCATAAGATGAAAAGCCGCGGTGAATCATCCCAACACTTTCAACGCCCACTTTTTGCAGCCTTTCAATAGCGCCACTCCACAATTCCAGGTCAGGATTGATAGGATTCTTGACCAGTACAGGGATTTCAACTCCCCGCAATGCATCGGCTACTTCTTGAACACTGAAAGGGTTTACGGTAGTACGGGCACCGATCCAAAGAACGTCTACGCCAAACTGTAAGGCATCCTGCACATGTTTCCCGGTTGCTACTTCAACCGTAATGGGTAACCCTGTAATTTTCTTAGCCTCGTTAAGCCATGTCAAAGCGTTTACTCCGACTCCTTCAAACATCCCCGGCTTTGTGCGTGGCTTCCAGATTCCGGCCCGAAGCATATCAATTTTACCGGTTGCAGCCAGCCTTTCAGCGGTTTCAATCACCTGTTCTTCAGTTTCGGCACTACAAGGACCGCTTATGATGAGTGGACGTTTATTCCATAACTGTGTTATTTTTTCATTCATATCTGTGCAAGCATTTCTAAATGCAAATTTAAATTTATGTTCCGAGCTTTTGACACTTAATTCATCATTGACCCGGCCATGGCTGGGATCCATTTGCTTCTTGTAATTTATTCAACATTTTCCAATTGGGTTTACTTGAAACAATCAAAAGTTAAAAATGGTCAGACGTGGACGTCAGACCATTTTTAACTTTTGATTCCAGTCTTCCAAAGTCATTTCGAATTTTATTTCTTTTCCGTGCTTTCCGGTTTCTTTCCAACCCTGTTTCCTGTAAAATGTTTCTGCTCTTGTATTTGGAGCAGTTCCCAGCCACACTGTTTTATCTGTGATTCCAAAATACCAATTAAGCATGATGCGATGCAGTGTTTTTCCAATTCCTTTTCCTGCATATTCCGGCGTAACAAACAATGCCCATACATTATTTTCTTTCAAATCCAGATAAGCAAAACCAACAATGGTACCATGCACTTCGCAAACCCATGCCTTTCCACGGATAGTCATATACTCCTCACATTCCTTATCAGTAACCAATGCAGGATCTGACAATACATTTTCCTTCACAGCATTTCTGACAACCTGTATTTGTTCTATGTCTTTTATTTCAGCTTCCCTGAAGTTCATGAATTATCATTTAAGGATCCGTTTAATTGTATTTGCATGCCGGATCAATTCAGTAAGGTATTCAACATTTTCTTTTTCCAGGCAACTTTTGAATTTTTTCAATTGAGAAATGTGTTCGTTCAATACATCAAGCACATTGTCTTTATTCTGCATAAAGATCGGCACCCACATTTCAGGGTTACTTTTGGCAAGCCTCACGGTACTTTCAAAACCACCACTGGCAAGTTCAAAAATTTTATCATCTTCTTTTTCTTTTTCCAATACTGTATTAGCCAGTGCAAAAGATGTAATATGAGAAACATGGCTTATATAAGCTGTATGAAGGTCATGTGCTGAAGCATCCATATATACAACGTGCATGCCCAAAAGCTTATAAATATTCTCAACCAATTTAACGGCATCTTCATCAGATTCTTCCTTATTACAAATAACCGCAGCTTTATTTACAAAAGCACCTTTTACTGCTGCTGATGGTCCACTGTATTCTGTTCCCCACATGGGATGTGAAGCAACAAATCTTTTTCTTTTGGGATGATCCTGAACAGCCTTACAAATAACAGATTTTGCAGAACCCACATCCATAATAACTTGTTTATCGGCCAAATCCATGATCCCAGGCAATATTTTTTCAGTAGCATCAACGGGAATTGAAACAATGATCAGGTCTGTATGATTGACAGCGGATTGAAGGTCCATGATCTCATCAACCAAACCAAGTTCAAGTGCTTCTTTGCAATGGGCAGGATTTTGGTCTACGCCAATGATCTTGTGTACATGAGTTTTGTTTCTCAATGCCAATGACATTGAACCGCCGATTAAACCCAATCCTATGATACTTATATTCATTATATAATATTAATAAACAAAAATCCCGACTGAAAGCCGGGATTTTTTATGTAAATCTGATAAATATTTTGTTTTCAGTTTATACAATACAACCCGGTTCATTATTGAAGTAATAATAATATTGCCAGATGCATGTAGTTTTTTGAGTCATTTGTAATACGAAAATAAGTACATCAATTGTAAATACAAAAAATAAAAAGCCACCCGGGGAGAACCCTGGTGGCCTAAACGATTGTTTGCCAGTTAAAATCTTATTTGAGCAAATGACCGGCAACGTCAATCACCCTTTATACCAACTAATTACTTTTTAGTTGTATCTGCTCCCGGAGTAACAGTAGTTGTAGTTTTGATAGTAGTATCTGTTACTGTTTTAACAGTATCAGCTGGTTGAGGAACAACTAAAGCTGAAGTATCAGAAGTTGTTTTCTCTTCAGTTTTTGTTTCTGTATCATTACATGCTACGAAAGATGTGGCGATCAGGGCAATTGCTAATAACTTTTTCATTTTGTTTGTTTGTTTTTAATTTAAAATTATAATTTGATAGTTAATACTGAAAGTGAAAAAAGGTAACCCTGTTCTTTCTAAAAAACTTTATTTTCGTTGCTTTGGGTTACTAAATGAACATTAAACGTATTAATAATACTGGTAAGTGAATAATATATCGCAGGAAAAAACTTTACTGGAGGGTCTGGCAAATGAGGACAAAGCTTCTATTGAGCAGATTTACAGGGATAATTATGCTATGGTTCAGTCACTTATCCTAAACAACAGCGGAAGCTCTGACGATGCGGCTGATATTTTCCAGGAAGCCATGATTGTTCTCTTTGAAAAGTCAAAGACAGCCGGTTTTGAGCTGAATTGCCAGTTAAAAACCTATTTGTATTCCGTTTGCAGAAGGTTGTGGCTAAAAAAACTGCAACAAATGCAACGTTTTGGCAGAAAGGCAGATGAGCTGGAGGAAATGATTCCGGTAGAAGATGACCTGGAATTGCACGAAAAACGCCAATTGGATTTCAATATCATGGAAAATGCCATGAATAAGATCGGGGAACCTTGTAAAAGTTTATTGGAAGCATATTATATCCAGAAAAAACAAATGCAACTGATCGCAACAGAATTTGGATATACCAATGCAGACAATGCAAAAACCCAGAAATACAAATGCCTGGTGAGATTAAAGAAATTGTTTTTTGCACAATATAAATACGAACAATAAAATGGAAGATACTTTACTTATTGACGCAGCAGAAAGATTTGCCAGGGATGAAATGACCACTGAGGAAAAGATATTTTTCGAAGAACTGAGAAAGAAAAATCCTGAATTGGACCAATTGGTTGTGGAACAGCTTTTTTTCCTGAATGAATTGGGAAGATATGGCAGCGTTAAGAATTTCAAACACATTCTTCATGAAACAGAAGCAAAACTTGTTTCAGAAGGTTTGATAAAAAGGTCAGGATA
>JAYSWW010000303.1:0-4013 GCA_043717805.1 Ferruginibacter sp. | reverse complement strand
GGATCTATGAATACATTCCGTCTACACAAACTTTGCAGGAGTATGCTACAGCAGCATTTTCTCAAATTAATCTTACCAGGCAGTTCATTTTTGTTTTGAAGGAGGACGAAAGGGGCAATTTGTGGATTGGCCGTGATGCCAGTGATGGCTTGTTGGTATTTTTCCCGGGGAAATTAAAATTCAAATTACTGCAGGCTCCGCGGCAATATTTCAATATGGTTTATTCCCTGGCATCTGATAATAGGGGTAAAGTGTTCGCAAGCAATTTTCAAAAAGGGATCAATGTATTTGATAAATCGGGGCAATGGGTTAATTATATAGACCTTCCAAAAACAGAAAATGGACTAAGCCCTTCCTTGCGCAGTATGAACTTTATTAACAGCAACCACCTGGTCATGAAATCGCTTTTTGGTAAAATGTTTGTATTGAATACAAATAATTATTCTCTTCAAGATATCAGCCGGTTGATTCCATTGCGTGTTTCGGGCCAGAATACATTTGACGGACATTTTTTACAAGTGGGAGATAATAAACTTCAATTTGTACATGACAATTATGTTTTGCAACTGGATAAGAAAGGGGAATCCTATAGCATTGAACTGGTGGATTCATTGTTTTCTGAAAGAAGCATTAACACATTCACTTATCTATCCAATGGACAATTGATGCTGGGCACATCAGATGGATGTTATTTAAAAAATAATAACAATTGGAGTAAAATTCCGGGAACTGAAAAATATTATTTCAAACATCTTGCTATTGATGATAAGGGAACAGTATGGGCGGCAAGCACTTTTGGAATTTTATTGATCAGGAATAATAAAATAGTAAAAACTTACAATGTTGCATCAGGTTTATTGAATGAATTCATATATGGAATTTTATTTGATGAAGAAGGAAATGCCTGGTACAGTTGCAACATGGGCCTGGGTTGTATTCAGAAAAACGGCAGAATCAAATTTTTTACAGAAGCTGACGGGTTACAAGGGGATGAATTTGATACCCAGTCATTCTGGAAGGGTGCTGATGGAAAATTATTTTTTGGAGGAATTAAAGGAATCAGTTCATTTTATCCGAAGCAGGTATTAATACCTGAAGATCCCGGAAAAATCATTCTGTCTGCAGTGCAGGTGAATGCTGTGAATTACCCCGTCGAAGGAAGAATAGAAGATATTGCTAAAATGGAACTGGCATACAATCAGAATGCAATCACATTTAATTTTACTTTGAATGATTTTAGTGATCCCGGGTATAATCTTTTCCGGGTAAAGCTAAAGGAATATGATGCAGATTGGATAAACCTTAAAAATATCCATAGTACCAGGTATTCATTGTCACCCGGCTTATATGAATTGCACATAAAGGGAAGTATTGATGGCAGTAACTGGAGTGATGAATTTATTTTACCTGTAAAGATCAATCATGCATGGTGGCAGTCTGGCTGGTTTAAATCGATGATCGTTTTGATGGTTATTGGGTTTTTGGGAATTTCCATGTGGAACTATAACCGTAGAAAATCATTTAAATTAAATCAACAATTACAACTGCAACAGGAGATGCAGAAAGAGCGGGAACGCATCAGTCGTGACCTGCATGATAATATTGGCGCCTATAGCACGGCTTTGATCGCCAATGCCGATTCGCTTGAGCAAATGAATACGGATCAAATTAGCAGGGAAAAAATATCATACCTGAAAGAGAATGCCAGGAACATTTTAAGTACAATCCGTGAAACCATCTGGTTGCTTAATAGTAAAAACCTTACTGTGTCCGGATTTACTGAAGGCTTCATCAATTACTGTACAAATATGATGCGTAATTATGACGGCATCGAAATTGACTTTAAAGAAGATATTGTTCAAAATAAAAATTTATCGCCTGCTACAGCAATAAACCTTCTTCGCATATTACAGGAAGTGATCCAGAACATATTAAAGCATGCCCGGGCTTCTAAAATTAACTGCTATATTAAAAGTGACCAATCACTTTCTATCATTGTTTCAGACAATGGGAAAGGATTTGATGCCAACGCAAGATCTTACGGAAATGGCCTGGAGAATATGAAACACAGAGCAGCAGAATCTGATTTTGAATTAACAATCAAAACAGGGTTGAATAAGGGAACTGAAATTCTTTTACAGGAGAAAATGCGATCAAATACTCACTTGTGATTATTGTAAAAAAAGATAGAATTATTTTTATTTGTAAATAAATTTAAATGTTTTGAGCATCAACATCGGAATAGTAGATGATAAACAAATTAACCGGACAACGGTTAAAGATAAATTATTGAAATATCCTGAAGTTGTATTGGTGCTGGAAGCAAAGAATGGAGAGGATTTTTTGGAGCAACTGAAATTGATACCGGCAGGCAAAACACCGCAATTGGTTTTAATGGACCTGGAAATGCCGGTTATGGATGGAATACAAACCATTGCAATAGCATCGCCTGTTCATCCTGAAATAAAATTCATTGTACTTACCGTTTTTGAAGACAACGAAAAAATATTTGAGGCGATCAAGGCGGGTGCCCATGGCTATCTGCTTAAAGATGAACCTGCCATAAATATCATTGAAGCCATAAACCAGGTAGTTGAATACGACGGCATGCCCATGAGCCCTGTTATTGCAAGAAAAGCCATTGCCATGTTGAAACAAGCAGGGAGTATTCCTGCGGCAACAAAAGAAAATAATTCATCAGAATTTTTACTCAGTGAAAGAGAAATGGATATTTTAAAAGAACTGGCTACCGGGAAAAGCTACAAAGCCATTGGTGAAAAATTATTCATCAGTAAGTTCACAGTCAGAAAGCATGTAAGTAATATTTACAACAAGCTGCATGTAGACAGCCGTACACAAATAATCAATGTGGCACAGAAAAACAAATGGGTATAAAATTCCAAACACGTAAGTCCTGTATTATTTTCCTTTAAAAGCGGCTTTTCTTTTTTCCAGGAATGCGGCTGTTCCTTCTTTCATGTCTTCGGTTATAAAACATTCTCCAAAAGCTTCTATTTCTTTGTCAAAACCGCTTTTACCATTTGTATATGCGCTGTCGCTTACAACAGCTACATTGATGCATTCAATTATTTTTCCAATTGCAATAGGTGCCTTGGACTGAATAATGGTTAAGATATCTTTTGTTCTTTCTAATAAGCTCTCTGCTGATGTTACATGATTTATCAGGCCAAGTTGCAAAGCCTCATTGGCATCGATCAAATGTGCCGTCATTTGCAATTCCATACTTTTTCCCTTGCCGATCAATTGTGTCAAACGCTGGGTTCCGCCATAACCCGGTATCAATCCCAGGTTAACTTCAGGTTGCCCGAATTTTGCATTTTCACTGCACAGCCTGAAGTGGCAGGCCATAGCCAGTTCACATCCACCCCCCAAAGCAAAACCATTTACAGCAGCAACAACAGGTTTTTTACAATTTTCAATTTTAAAAAAAACATCCTGTCCTCTTTTTGCCATTGCCATAGCTTCTGCTTTATTCATTCCGGCAAATTCTGAAATATCAGCACCCGCAACAAATGCTTTCGGTCCGGCGCCTGTGATAACGGCAGTTTTTATGTCTGCATTGTTATAAACTTCATCCATAACATTATCCAGGTCATCAAACACCTGTTTGTTCAGGGCGTTTAATTTATCAGGGCGGTTAATGGTAATGGTAAAGATGTTATTTTCCAGGGAAGTTAAAAGAGTTGTGTACATATAAATAACGATTTAAAAATTCCGGTGTTGCTTAACCCATGTTTTAATATAATCAGCAATATCAGATGTTGTGGTACCGGGAGCGAATAGTTTACCAACACCCAAATTGTTCAATTCAATCATATCATCATCCGGGATGATACCGCCACCCGTTAGCAATACATCATCCATTTTTTTTTCTTTCATCAGGGCAATTACTTTGGGAAAAACAGTATTGTGTGCCCCGCTGAGGATACTGATGCCGATTGCGTCCACATCTTCCTGTAATGCTGCATTTACAACCATTTCAGGTGTCTGGC
>JAYSWW010000302.1:0-4017 GCA_043717805.1 Ferruginibacter sp. | reverse complement strand
GTAGTTGCAGCTGATAAAATCGGTCCGGGATTGGCTCCTTGTCCGAATGTAATATTGATGATCGGATCTCCAAGACTGCCCTGGCAAATTTGGGCATTTGAAAAACCAACTATGATCATCGAAGACAGCAATATCGAAAATGATTTTAATCGCATGAAAAAAATATATTTATTACGATCATCATAACCCAATTTAATCAATTAAAAAAGAAAAACCCGGATAGATATCCGGGTATACTGAACACTATGAGAAAACTAATATTATTGAAATAAATCAAATTTTATTTTTTTGTAAATATTGCCTTAAGTCCTGCCTGGGAATTTGTTCCAACCATTATTTCAAATTCTCCGGGTTCTACAATGTAGTCTCCTGTATTTGTATAAAAACCAAGTTCCGCATCTGTAAGGATAAATTCAACTGCTGCTGATTCACCCGGATTAAGCTGAATTTTCTTAAATCCTTTCAATTCCTCAACAGGGCGTACAACACTGGCAACAATGTCATGAATGTAAAGTTGTACCACTTCTTCACCTTTAAACTTCCCTGTGTTTTTTACAGTAACAGATACTTTTATTTTCAACGGATCTGTTTCATCGATCTTTAAGCCGGAGTATTCGAACTTCGTGTAACTCAGACCGTAACCAAAAGGATATAAAGGATTATTAGATTCATCGGTATAATGCGACCAAAAAACTTCATTCTTAGGCCCCGGCCTTCCTGTATTGTAATGATTATAATAGATGGGAACCTGGCCAACATTCCTTGGAAATGTCATGGGTAATTTTCCTCCCGGGTTGTAATCACCAAATAATACCTGTGCAATGGCATTGCCACTTTGCGAGCCCAGTTGCCAACACTCTATGATAGCCGGAATATGTTCATCAGCCCAGGGGATGGCAAGTGGACGCCCATTCATTAAAACCAGGATTATTTTTTTATTCACTTTATAAACTTCTTCCAGTAACTGTTGTTGCACACCCGGCAGATCTAACTTTGTTCTGCTTCTTCCTTCACCGGTTTGAAATCCGTGTTCACCCAAAACCATGATGACCACATCAGATTCTTTTGCCAATTTAACAGCATCTTTAAATCCGCTCTTATCCGTATCATTGATCTTCACTTCATGTATAAAATCTGCTTTGCCAAGAATTAAATCTGCACCTTTAACATATTTGACATTGCTTGTATATTTCTTAAGCCCTTCTATAACAGACACTGCGCTACTATCGTCGGAGCCTATTCGCCAACTGCCAAGTGGGCTATTTTTATCATTTGCCAATGCTCCAATGACTGCAATTCTTTTTTGATCTTTTCTAACAGGCAATAGTTCTTTATCATTCTTTAATAGCACGATTGATTTTTTAGCCATATCCAATGCAGCAGCCAAATGATCAGGATGATATATCAGTTCCTTCTCTCTTTTTGCACTACAATATCTGTAAGGATCTTCAAACAATCCAAGTTCATACTTTACTTTCAGTATCCGCTTAACTGCATCATCTATAATTTTAATATCAACTTTACCTTCTTCAACCAAATGTTTTAAATGTGTAACATACGCATAAGACTCCATATCCATATCAGAACCCGCATTGGCTGAGAGTTCAGCTACCTGCTTCAGGTCTTTTGCATAACCATGAGCAATCATTTCCATTCCTGAACTCCAGTCGGAAATTACAAATCCATCAAAATGCCATTTATCCTTCAGAATGTCTCTTTGTAAAAACTTATTGGCCGTTGCAGGAATCCCGTTGACTACATTAAATGAATTCATGACTGTTTTCACATCATGATCTACTGCAGCTTTAAAAGGCGGAAATATGATATTATACAATGTTGAAGTACCAATATCAACCGTATTATATTCTCTGCCCGATTCTGCAAATCCATAAGCGGCAAAATGCTTTGCTGTTGCTGCAATGGTATTATTTGCTGAAAGATCATTGCCCTGGAAACCCTTAATTCTTGCCACTCCAATCTTTGAACCTAAATAAGGATCCTCGCCTGCTCCTTCCATAACCCTGCCCCAACGGGCATCTCGTGTAATATCTACCATAGGAGCAAATGTCCAGTTAATGCCAACAGCCGAAGCTTCTATGGCAGCAACCCTGGCCGATTTTTCAATGGCTTCCAGGTCCCAACTCGCAGATTCAGCCAATGGAATCGGGGAAAGTGTTTTGTGACCATGAATAACATCAAAACCAAATAGTAAAGGAATTCCCAATCTTGATTCATTAACAACAATCTCCTGTAATCTTCTTACATTTTCATTCCCCTTAACATTTAATACTGCCCCAACCAATCCCATTTTCAGGTGATCATATTTTAATTTAGCATTGCCTTCTTTTGGTGATGGCCCGGTTACTTCCCAAAAACCATTGTACTGGTTCATTTGCCCAACTTTTTCTTCTAGGGTCATTTTCTTCAACAATGAATCAATGAAAGTTATCATTTTTTCATTACGGTTGGTTTGCGCAAATGCAAAGGAATAAATTAATACAAAGAGTAATGTTGTAAATAACCTGATCATATAAATAAATTAATCGGCTGCTTAATGTTATAATCAATCCAGATCACCTGGTTTATTTAAATTTTACGAATCTTAAAAACCCAGATTAAAAATGTGTGCGAAAAATGGAGCTGTCCAAAACAGACAGCTCCCAGATCAATATTGATGAAAGAATTTAGCGTATGATCGAAACCCTTTCAGCACTCAAGCTTTTGCCATTATTATCCAATAAATGAACATAATAGATACCAGAACTTTTATCTCCCAGGTCAACATTCATTGATGTATAAGCACCGAACATGATGAACCTGGCACTGTAAACCAAAGAACCTTTTGAATCATAAATTACAAGTTTTCTTGGCGAGAGATTACTGATATCACTTAAATACCTTACCTGGAATTTTCCATTTGAAGGATTCGGGTAAACTGATAATTTGCCATTGCTTGAATCGCTTATCAATATGCTGTTTGATTTTGATGAACATCCTTCAGCATTCGTAACCTGCATGGTATAACTGCCAAGGGCATCAATATTTACATCAACAGCATCAGCGGTTTGTCCGGCAAGCAATATTCCATTCCTAAACCAGGAAATTGTATTTCCACTACCTGGTAAACTGGTTGCCTTAACGGATGTTGTCAAACCCGGGAATAATTTAGTGAAAGGTACTGCTGCAATAACCGGAACTGCCGGAAGTGCATTGATGTTAACAACAATATTTGTACGCTGACTTTCACATCCATTAGAATTTGATTGACTTACATAGTATGTAGTATTACCAACTGTATTGGTAAGAGGAGTTGGCGCATTGCTGCTACCTGTTCCTCCTGTTGCTGTTGTATACCAGTTCAAAGTATTTCCTGTTGATGCTGCTGCCGATAATATTTGTGCAGTTGAATTCTGACAATACATAACCGGTGATGCAGCAATTGGTGCACCTGGTGACGAAATGACGATAACTGATATCATAGCCCTTGGGCCCTGAATCCCAGAAGCACTCATCTGGCTTACATAATAATTGGTTGTACCGACTGTTGTAGTAGCAGGAATAGGAGCTGTTGAGCTGCCTGTTCCTCCTGTTGGAACTGTAAACCACATCAAAGTATTCCCCGCATTAGCTACTGCAGTAAGACTGGATGCTGTTGCATTTTGACAATAATTAACCGGTGTTGTTACTGTTGGCGCAGGCGGAGGAGGTATTGCTCCAAATTTTACATCATCAAAATAATAGATACGCTCTCCGGCTGTGGCTCCCGTTACCCCGAAGTTAAAGAAGATCGATGCCTTGTTAAAATTATATGTTAAGTTCAGTGCCGCTGTTCCGGTTGCCTGGTTCGCAAAATTAAATTCAAGCGTTTGCCAGCCACTCGCCACCGTTACTGTTGCTTCTGTTTCACATGAGTGTGTGCCGTCATTCCTGTCTTCTACTTTCAGTCTCACCTGTATGCCCGCATGTGGTGACCATACACGAACATTCATTTTTGTTGCAGTAGCTGTAAATGGTATG